>CALKCV010000146.1 GCA_938083405.1 uncultured Microcoleaceae cyanobacterium
TTCTCCCGCTAAATTGCCATCAGTTTCAGTTTCTAAATCCTCCTCATCCCAATTTTCCAACCAATCTCCCTCAACATCTTCCACATAAAGGTATGCCGCATCTAACCCGCGAGTCAATATATCCTGCTGTAACTGTCGGGATGATTCTAAAAGTTGAATAAATTCTTCTAATTTCTCTTGACTAGAATTGTTTTTGCTAAAAACCATGACAATAATATTCCTTATAACTACCGCGATCGTTAAATACAGCCTGCGAAATTTATCTGGCTACAAACTCAATTTTTGATAACTACCCGCATTGAGATTATTGCTATTTTCCAATACTATCTCAACTACCCCATGCACAAAATCTGCTTTTCCTGGATTGTAACTTAAAAACAATCCTCTGTCAATCCTCCACATTCTGAGAGCGTCTTCCCAATTATTCGATTTATTGCGAGAAAGTCTAGGCGAAACGCTAGTAAGTTGAATGCAAAGCGATCGCTCCAAACTACCGCTAACAATTAAATCCGTTGCCATTGACAAATCCGCAATATAACGTTGCACCACCGTACCTTTATTAAGACTAATATTATTAACAATTTGTTCGAGTAACTCTGTATCCTCCTGACCAAACTCTCCAGACATCAACTTTTGCCTCCAAATATAAAATTTAGGGTCGTTTTCCCTCAACCATTTAGGAAATAAATCCTCAAACCAATATCGTTCCGTCGGCTTCATTTGCTGATAATATAATTCTCGTTCTTCTGGCGAAGACAAAGATTGAATTGCCAAAAAAACTTGAGCATCATTAAGCATCTGTCTTAAAAAAAGTAGAACAAATTTTTTAGCCGTCAGGGAACCAGGTTTTAAATTTTTAATCCAGCGATCGATTTGTTCTAACCGTTCGGCCAAATTTGGTTCTACCGAAGCAGCTTCTCTCGTTAAAGACTTCAGTAAAACTTTAATTTCTTTAGCTTGCAAAAGATACCCCCTAGCCTCAACTGGGTCTTGATTATACCAGAGATACTTAAGGACGCTAAATACCGATTCCACGGCAAGGCGATCGCTCTTCTCCACTCACTCCACAAACAACGATCGCGCCTCCATGGCCCATGCAACTTTATGGCCCCTGTTATTTATGGGCCATCTGGTGCTTGTTGGCCCAGCCATCGCTGCTTCCTTGAAAATGTCCAACCTGGAAGCCCCAAATTATGGTCTAATAATAAAAACCCCCATTTCCCCTCCCAGAAAAAATGTCGCAGAGGCAAAAATTATGAACTTTTTCGACAAACTAACCGCAGCAATAGACCGCCATCAAAGCCTGCTTTATTTTGAACTAGACCCAGACCCAGAAAGTTTGCCTCAAAAAGCGATCGCCTCCCCAAACTTACCCGCCAAAACGCTTTTTTCTTTACCCTCGGAAACGGACAGTAAAACATTAATTAAAGATTGGTTGGATTGGTTTCAATATGTCATAGCGAAAACCTCAGATTTCGTCTGCGCCTATAAACTAACTCTCGGCTATTATCAATCCCTCGGTTCCGAAGGTTTGGAACTGCTTCAAGAAACTATCAAAAACATCCCCTCAGATATCCCCGTAATTCTCGATGCCAAACACGGAGATTTAAACGCGAGTACCGTATTTGCCCGTACAATATTCGATCGCTGGCAAGTTGACGCAGTTACCGTTACTCCCTACACCGGTCACGACCTGGTAGCGCCATTTTTACTCTATCCAGATAAAGCAGTATTTGTCTTATGCGCCACTGCCAATCCTTCGGCGGCAATCTTGCAAGAACACCCCCACGAAGATCGACCTTTATATTTAAAATTAGTGGAAGCGGCTCAAAGTTGGGGTACTCCTTCTCAACTGGCATTAGAAGTAGGAATAATGCCAGATATGTTAGCCAGGATTAGAAAAGTTGCCCCAGAAAGATTGATTCTGATTCAAGGAGATATTGCCGAAGAAAACGATCTTGCTAATTGGGACGATTTGACGCAAATTTTAGCGGCTGGTTTAAACGATAGCGGCGAAGGATTGTTATTGCCGATGCCGCCCAATTTATTAGCTGAAGAAAATCCAGCAGAAGCAATTAACAATTTAATAAATACCATTAACGAACAGCGCTTAATGGTATTAGAAGGAAACCCGACTTGCGAACTTTGGATGCCGGATGTTTGTTTCCTCAACCCAGAACCACATCGAGAATTAATCTTACAAATTTATGACATCGGCTGCGTTATGTTTGGCGATCGCGTTCAGGCTTCCGGCGCGACTTTACCTTATTATATAGACCTGCGACAGATTATTTCTATCCCTCAAATTTTCCATAAAATAGTTAGCGCTTATGCGGAGATTCTCGAAGGGTTAGAATTCGATCGCATCGCCGGCATTCCCTACGGTTCTTTACCCACGGCAACTGGTTTATCTTTGCGGATGGAACGCCCCATGATTTTCCCTCGCAAAGAGGTAAAAAGTTACGGCAGCGGTCGCTTAATTGAAGGGCATTTTAACCCCGGAGAAAAAATAGTCGTCGTCGATGATATTATGATTTCTGGCGGCAGCGTGATGAAGGGGGCAGATAAACTTAAATCTGTGGGATTAA
>CALKCV010000147.1 GCA_938083405.1 uncultured Microcoleaceae cyanobacterium
GGGCAAAGCTGATGGGACTCAATATTTCTGAATTGGCTAAAATATTAATTCCCATAAGCTTTGCTCCAAGATGGGATTGTTAGCAGTTTTAAAAGTTTTGACAAAGATGAAATGCACCGGTTTTTACAGGAATTAAATCGGAAATTTAGTTATTTAAAAGCAGCAGCTTTTGTGAAACTATAAAAGTTTTTTTTATTCTGTTTTTTGGGTAGCGATATGGTTATTATGGGGCGACAGTAGGGTGCGCGCCGCGCACCATTTAATATGCTACAACTCGATGGATTATTGACATTGGTCTCGTTTTCTCATATAGTTATTAGTAAATTCCCAGAGCTTTGCTTAAGATATGGACTAGCTGAAAGTCATGTCAAAATCAAGTAAAAACCCCAAAAAAACAGTGAAAATGGAAGGAAAACAATTGTCTTTATTTTCGCAAGTGGAGAAGCCGCATCGCCAACAGAAGGTAAAAAAAGCCAAGTTAGGACGTTACGAAAAGCTTCAAAAAGAATTAAAAAATAACGAGAGCGATCGCTCCAAAACATACCTAGAAATTAACTCGCCTTCATTAGTAGATTGCAATTATAACTTCGTCGATCTTTTCTGCGGTGCCGGCGGGATGACGTTAGGTTTAGCAAAGGCAGGTTTTAATCCTGTAGCCAGCGTAGAAATTAATCCGATCGCCTCGGCAACGCATATCAAAAACTTTCCCCAATGCCATCATTTTAACGGCGAAATTCAAAACTTTAAACCCGGAGAGTGGCAGGGAGCGATCGCTTCAATTGAAATTCATCTAGTAGCTGGCGGCCCTCCTTGTCAGGGATTTTCTGTAGCAGGAAAACGCGACCCCAACGACCCGAGAAATCATCTGTTTCGCGAATTTATTAGAGTCGTCTCAGAAATACGACCTTGGTATATCGTCATGGAAAACGTACCCGGAATTTTAACTATGAAAAAAGGGCTAATTAAAGATAAAATTTGCCAAGCTTTTGTCGATATTGGTTATAATAACCTGTCTATTGCCATTCTCGAATCGGCTGCTTATGGAGTGCCCCAAATTCGACCGCGAGCTATTTTTATAGCCAACCGATTTGGAATGCAAAACCCCTATCCCAAACCTCAATTATTACCCCACCAATATAAATCAATTGAGTCGGCTATTTCTGACCTTCCAGAATATACTCCCATCCCAGAAATCAACCATCAATGGACTCGCCATTCAGCCGCATATATGGAAAGAATTGCTAAAGTTCCTCCAGGTGGTTCTTTGTACGAAACTTATGTGGATGCTTTTAAAAGACAATACCCTGGCAAACCGAGCATGACTGTCAAAGAAAATCACGGCGGCACTCATATTCACCCCCACCTAAATCGGGTTATTTCAGCCAGAGAAATGGCGAGGTTGCAAAGCTTTCCCGACACATTTATTTTTGAAGGTTCTATGAAGAAAGCTATGTGGCAAATTGGTAATGCCGTCCCACCTCGTTTGGCAGAATGTATTGGTTACGCGCTTATTCCTTATTTGAGTAAAATTTCCCAGAATGTTCCCAAAGAAAAAATAGCTAACTATCCGGTTCAGACTCAGCTAGTTTTTGATTGAGAGCGTTGCGCCAAGTATCAAAATCGTACCAGCCACATCCAATAGACCTCTCCAAAAATAACGATTTGGGAACGGTGGCGCAAGGGTCCCCGAACCTTTTCTGGAGAGGTCTAATGCATCCAGCTTCAGCATTTTTTCCTGTTTTAGGCAGATCATTAGGCCAATTTTCGTCCCCCTCGTACCAAAATTCTATTCCTAAAGATGTCCGACGTTACTCGCTCGGAAGGCCCAAAGCAGCAAGAATCTTGCTTTTCGATTCGTTCGTGGGCCAATTTTGCCTCGCTGTTGACCATCTGGCTGCGGACGATGGGTCACTATTTAGCTTTTTTTCTATTTACGACCAAAAATAACTGATTCAATATTGGCATCGGGCCCAGTGGTGGAAAGGCGATCGCTGCTTAGAGCTTGCGAAGATTATTCCAGCATTTGTTAAGGTTGGGTAGTGGGGACTTTATAATTAACAACTCTCCTGCTTTGCGGTAGGTGTATCTAACTATTCTCAGCCTTCGTTCTTTCGCGAAGGTTGGGAATAGTTCGTCGTTAATAGCCCCAGTTAGAAAGAAAGGAAGGGGGATCGAACTTATTGCTTGTCAATCTTATGGGGAAAAGCGCAAAACAACTGCGTAGATTTTAATAAGTAAACCTACACTATAAGGACCATGCACATGACTCAAGAACTCCGCCTAATTCTAGAAGGAGATCTTAACCTCACCAAATTAGGCTGCATTAGCACAGTACACAACCCTAAAGATCTCAATCATCTCGAACGCCGACAACAACAACGAGGCATCAGTAACCCTATGATTAAAGTTGCCCTTATGTATGGAGATCGGCAATTCAGTCACGGAGCCCTTACCTTTACCATTACGGACAGGAAATTGAAACATACCCCTTATCGGCGGTTCGTAGATGCCCTGCGGGGACTGCGAGTTGTCTGTTTGGACGGCCCGCCAAATGCAAAAGTTATGACCGCTTATTGGCATCAAAAAACTAAACGTCGGGTTCATAGATAACCCAATTTAATAAGTTTAGTTCTCTAAAATTCCTTCTTTCTAATTAATGACAAAAGTTACTCTTTTTTCAGAAACCCGGTTTCTCCAGCGAAGCCGGGTTTCTAATATTTTATGGTAACTTCCCTGCCTAATAATTAATAATTGAAACTATAGCAATCCTGCTTGACGGGCTGCTACCATATATCGAAAAATGTACTCCATTAATTCCACATAATGATAGGCATCTTCGGCTGTTTTTGCCCAGACTGTAATGCCGTGGTCCCGAATTAATAAAGCGGGTATTTGTGGGGGGGTGTCCCCGAAGCGATCGCCTATTTCTTCAGCTATTTTCGCTACTTCTAAATGATTGGCAAAAACGGGCATTTCCACCCGAGGGTTTTCGGACCAAATACCCAAACCTTTAAGCATTTCAATGGGCGGCAGAGATAACCCATCCCCGCTTGCCAACCCACAGACTAAATTCCCTTCGATGGAGTGAATGTGATAGCAAGCTTGCGCTTCCAGGAAACAGTTATAAACTGCCTGATGAATGCTAGTTTCTGCCGAGGGACGCAATTGGGGGTTGGGTCGTTCTAAAATATTACCCTCTAGATCCATGCGGATAAAATCCCCGGGAGTTAATTGCCCCTTGGGACGACCGCTGGCAGTTATCCAAAAGCTTCCGTCGGGCAAACGCAGAGAAAGGTTGCCGGCAGTGCCTACCATCCAACCTTTTTGGTAAAAGTGGGAAGCTGTATTTATTAATGTTTGCCGAGGAGGGGTCATGTTTTACTGGGACCTCGATAGATTTTTCGGTAGGTTATTTTATCATCTTCTCGTGCTTGCTACGAACAGTCCCACAGGTTAGCTAAACGATCGCGAACTTCAAAAAAATCGTTCCAGGGGATATAGGACTTATGGCGATCGTCTAAATACTTAGCGAGGCGATCGCGCGCAAATACCAACGATGCCTCCATCGCCATATTAAGATCCGTCACCGAATCTCCGATCGCTACCTTCTCCCGGGCATCGTACAAATTCATCACTTCTACCTTTGCCAGCAACTCTGTCTCTCCCTCAAAATCGGAACGCACTCGCAAAAACTCGCCCCCAGTCTCAATATCCACGGCATAAATACCGGCCACCCGGTCGGTTAAATCCCCCAAAACGGTTTCGACCATTATCCGAAGGCCCCCAGACACTACCACGAAGGGCACATCTCGGGCATCGAGAAAATCCAACAACTCCACCAAACCAGATCGCATCTGTTTGGTGCGAGAAAATTCTATTATTTCCTGGTAACGCCTCGCGGGTATAGATTCCAACATTTCTCTAACCCCTTCTCGGAGGGTCATTCGCAGGTTATAAAGTTCTGGCATCACCCGGGCGGATACTGCGGGGGCGAACTCTTTAAGCATGGCGACGAAAGTTTCCTCGGCAGCGATGGTGCCGTCAAAATCGCAGAATACTATTTGTTTCATTTTTTTAGTTCGTAGTAATCGCGAAGAGCGATTTATATCCGTGCAAAATTAATTAGGCATATTGAACAGGCGAGACTATTTGTTTCATTTTTTTTATCCAGTTCGTAGTAATCGCGAAGAGCGATTTATATAATTCAATCGCTCTTCGCGATTACTACCAACGCTGTTAATGGTTCATTGATATTAAGCTTTAAAGCCGCTGCTTGCCAAAGCGTCAAAAAATGCTTTGACGCCGGCGGCGCGACCGTCTGGATGGTCCATAATGCCGGTACCGGCGTTGAGGACAACCTCGGCACCGTAGTCTGTCAGGACTTGGGGGACTATTTGCGGTTTAATGCCGGCGGAGGGAACGGGGAAGACATCGCGCGATCGCAACAACTCCCGAATCTTAGCTTCCTCCTCGGGGTCGAAAGGCAAACTGCCGTAGTGGGCGGGATAGAGTACGGCATCGGCGCCGGCATGGGCCATCAAAGTTCCCAATACTACGGAATAGTTCAGACCGTATTCGGGGGAACCGCACATTGCCCCTGCCAGGGCGGGATGGGCGAAGATGGGAACGTTAATTTCTGGGTCGGCAGCGATCGCCTCTAAAGCCGAAAAGCCGTAAGATAGAACGTTCAGCAAAAGAGCGTTAGCGCCAGAACGCACTAATAACCTAGCTGCTTCCAGGAGATTAGAACTCCCCCCCAGGCTGGCAGTAACGTTCACGGCATATAAAACCGTGCGACCTGTTTTTTCTTTCACTTCATCGATGACTTCCAGGCAAGCCTGGAGGCGAGATAAAGTAGGAGTTTCTTCTACATTACCCATAATTTCGTCATCTTTAATTAAGTCCAAACCCGCATAAGCGACATCCTTTAAAATAGCGGCGTGGTCTTGGGCGGAGAGTCCCAGGGCGGGTTTAAAAATAGCCATAACTAAGGGGCGATCGCCTACTCCCACCAGTTGGCGAATGCCCTTGATGCCAAATTTGGGACGCAAACCGTAACTTTCGCTCAGGCGGACTGCTACTACTTTAGCCGGTCCCGCCATCGAATATTTGCCGAAGATCGCGGTTAGGAGGGAGGGGATATCCCCTTCGACGTTGGCTTCGGGGAAAGCGATGGTCGCTTCGCTGGTGCCGTCGGGGTTTAGCACCCCCTTGATAACTTCCCCCAGATGGGCTTTTAGAAATTCCTCGCGATGACCGAAGCGGGCATCCCAAGTGCCTGCGGTTTGCCCGACGGCTATAATTTGGGCTTGACGTTCTGCATCTGTTCCTGCTGGAAAACGGTAATCAACTTCGATGGTCATGGTTTGAATTTGATAATTGGTAACGTAGAACAGGCAAGATGCCTGTTCTAATTAGATGTTAATTTAATAGGCAGACAAATAGAGTTATCATCCAGGACATGAATTAAACCTTGCTGGCGCAACTGACCCATCATCCGAGTTACGGTGACGCGAGTCGCACCGATCGCGATGCCTATTTGAGCGTGGGTTAGAAGCCACGGCAAGCGATCGCCTCGCTGTTCTAACTTTTCCCCCCACTGGCAGGGTTCGCCAAATTCTTCGGCTAATAAGGCGATCGAACCATAGAGGCGATCGATGGTTCGGCGCTGCCCCAGGACACTCAGCCACAAAAGTTTTCGCTGGTGTTGATAGCGAAAGGCATCCAAGACTTCCCGGCGGAAGTGGGGCCAGTTGTCGAGATCTTGCCAGTACATCCATAGTACGGTCGTTTCTTCGCAATAGGCGTAAGCTTGGAGGGTAAATGGCGAGGTTTGCGCTAACTCAAAGGGCTGCCCGGCTCCTACAAAACCTAAAAAAGTTTGTTCTTCTGGGTCAGTCTCTACGGGTTTAGGCTTCGATTTTTTCTTACCGGGAACGGTGTAAGTGCTACCTGCTAGACGGATAAATCCTTTCTGTACTAAATACAACAGTCCTGGCCTGGTTGGTATCCGCTCGTCTTTATTAAAGATACGACTGCGGTAGTGTTCTTCTGCCCAATCTATAATTAATTGCCAAGTTAAAAACGGTCTATTTTTATGAGACAATGTAGCATTTGATTCCATGTCTTCGAGAATTAACAATTAACAATTAACTTTTTTCCCATTTCTTTCAATCTAGCAAAAAATACGCGACCATCGTACAAATAAATATTTTTTGCTAAGGAGGGTTGTTAATTTTGACAAAAATTACGCTTAAGCGTATAATCGCTAATTTTTTGATAAAGGCCTTAGATTGCTATGGCAGCCAGACAGAATTACCTAGTCCCGAGTCGCTGGCTGCCCATAAAGAGCTCAAATTGGAGACAAGCGCTCTGCGTAAAACTAACGATTATAGAAAAATTATCTATAAATCGGCGATCGCTCTAAAGTTGGCCCATTTATGGCAGTTGGCCCCAATGGAGGTCGCCGAAAAATTGGCTCAATATTGTCAGAATCAAGGGGTTAACACCCTTATGGGCAATACCCCCTCGGCTGTGGCGGCCGATATAGAAGTAACAGTCGTCCCACCGGGGCTGTTGCTGTTCGAGTTGACGGATGGGGGTATAGCTGTTTGGTTGCAATACTTCTGCGAGGGAGTGCCGCTATCGGTGGGAGGGGGAGATTTACAATTTTTAGTTCCAGATGCTCTGTTTCAAATTCAATACAGTCACGCCCGGTGTTGTTCTCTATTGCGGATGGCTTCTTCAGGCGATCGCCAGGGACTCCTCCCTGACACCAATACTTTGACTCTGGAAACTCGGAACTTGATTTCTTGGGAAGGACTCGACGGAGGACTGCGGTTGAACCATCCAGCGGAACGTTGCTTAATTTGGCAACTTTTTTCTATTTGGGATCTTCTTTATTTCCCAACAGCAACTCCCGAGAAAATTAACTGGCAAAAAGCCGCAACTGCTTTGAGCGAAGCTTTTCAAATTTTTTACAGCCAATGTCGTATTTTTGGGGAGGTAAAAATCGCAAATCGAGAATTAACGAAGGCGAGATTGGGTTTGATTGTTGTTACTAAATACTTGTTGCGATCGCTCTTAGAAGAAAAGTTAAAAATCCAAGCTCCCACAGAATTATAAAACCGTAGAACAGGCATCTTGCCTGTTTGCAGCCACAGGCCTGACGGGTGTTTTGCGGGGAAACAGGCTAGAGCGGGTGTTTTGCGGGGATACAGGCTAGAGCGGGTGTTTTGCGGGGAAACAGGCCTGACGGGTGTTTTGCGGGGAAACAGGCCTGACGGGTGTTTTGCGGGGAAACAGGCCTGACGCCTGTTCTACGGGGAATTCCTCTGCATCAACCAATAAGTAGTTATTTTCCCCTTACCTTTCACCTTAATTTTGCCTCGTTCTTCAAAAACATACTTATTTTTTAATAGTTCGTAAGTTGATTCGGAGACTTGAATTTTGCCTGTTTCTCCCAACTCTTCCATTCTAGAAGCTAGATTAACAGTATCGCCCCACAAATCGTAACTAAACTTTTTCGTACCGATGACACCGGCAACTACCGGCCCAGTATTAATACCAATGCGAAGTTTCAACTCTTCCCCAGTATCGGTTTCAAAAGTAGTAATTACCTCCAACATATCCAAAGCCATGTTAGCGATCGCCTCTGCACTATCGGCTTGAGGAATTGGCAAACCACCGGCTACCATATAGCCATCGCCAATAGTTTTAATTTTCTCTAAATGGTACTTTTCTGTGAGGCGATCGAAGGCAGAAAAAACGCCGCCGAGCAAATTCACCAACTCTAAAGGAGAAACCCGAGAAGCAAAAGCAGTAAAGCCAACAATATCGGCAAAAAGAATAGTCGCCTCATCAAATTGTTCTGCAATAGAAGCATCTAATTCTTTAAGGCGATCGGCAATAGCGCTAGGGAAAATATTCAATAACAAACGTTCCGACTTTTCCCGAGCAATGCGTAAAGCTAATTCAATTCTTTGCCTTTCCTTAATTTCTGCCTGCAACTTTTTATTTTTTTCTTCGAGTTGCTTTTGCTGGTAGCTAATAGTTAGTTGATGGCGAACGCGAGCTAAAACTTCTGCCTTATGAAAAGGTTTAGTAATATAATCAACCCCTCCTGCCTCAAAGGCTTTTACTTTAGCTGAAACATCGTCTAAAGCGCTCAAAAAAATAACCGGTATTTCGCAGACTTTGTGATTTTCTTTTAACTTTTGACAAACCTCATAGCCATCCATTTCTGGCATCATAATATCTAGCAGAATCAAATCCGGCACCGAAGCGTCCGCAGCCTTCAAAGCCATTTGACCGTTAAGAGCTTTGCGGACTTGATACCCTTTCTCGCTCAAGAGAGCCGATAAAAGGCGAATATTATCGGGGGTATCGTCAACGACGAGAATGTTAGCTTGGTTTTCGGGGTATAAATCCATTTTTATGTTTTTCTTTTTCAACTAACAACTAACAACTAACAACTAACAACTAACTGTTAACTGTTAATTGTTTAGTCAGTTCTATTATCTCATCAAACAGAAAATTATTAGCCTTATCAGCAATAAAACTAACTAATGGGGCACTTTCTTCGGAGACTTCCTCCAGCAATTCCAGAATCTTATCGTCGCTGCATTCGTTAGCCGCTAGATTAATTCGTTCCAACCACTCGGAAGGCATTTGGGATAAATAAACTTCCAGATTTTCCTCCTGGTGAGTCTCGCCATTGGTATCGGAATTAACAGCAATTTCTCCCTGTGGTTCGTCGTAGAGATAGCGCACCCCTAAATGTTCTTCCATTTTTGCCAATAAAAGATCCTGGCGGAAAGGCTTCGGCATATAGTCATCGCAGCCGGCTTCCATAACTAGCTGTCGTTCTGGCTCGAAGGCACTGGCAGTCAAAGCGATAATTATGGTATTTTTACCTTTTGAACGTGCTTTAATCTGTTTGCTAGCTTCGTAACCGTCCATCACCGGCATCCGCATATCCATCCAGATTAAATGAGGCTGCCAGCTTTTCCACATAGCAACGCCTTCTTTACCGTTTTCGACGGCGCGGACCTCGAAACCGATACTGCCGAGCAACTCTTGCAAAACCATCCGGTTTTCTTTGATATCTTCCACCACTAAAATCCGATATTCCGGTTGGTCTGGTGCGAGACCGATAACCTTGCGCTGTCCGTGGGGGCGGGAAATTTCGCTAGCCGAACCCAGTTTAACTTTGATATAGAAGGCAAAAATCGAACCGCGATCGACTTCGCTTTCTACGGTAATTTCTCCCCCCATCAATTCCACGAACTTTTGAGAGATAGGCAAACCCAAACCGGTGCCTTGTTGGGATCTTCGACCGCTGTCGGTTTGCACGAAGGCTTCAAATAATTTACTCATTTCTTCTGGGGCAATACCGACTCCAGTATCTTCGACCTCGAAGCGTATGGAGAATTGAGAGTTGGGTTCCTTATGGGCTGCCGCTTCTGGTTCCTTCAAACCGACCCGCAGAGCGACACCTCCACTTTGAGTAAATTTGATAGCGTTGCTCAGGAGGTTCATTAATACTTGACGCACTTTGCCTTCGTCGCCCTTGAGGTATTGTGGAACTTCCTCCCGCCGCTCGAAGATTAGGCGCAAGCCTTTGCTTTTGGCTTTGATTTTAAACATCTCTTCCATGGTGTCGAGGAGATCGTACAAGTCCAAGCTGTTTTCGTTAATGGTGGTTCGACCTGCCTCAATTTTCGACATTTCCAAAATGTCGTTAATTAAGCTCAACAGATGTTCGCCGGCTCGGTTAATAATTCGGATATGTTCCCTGTGTTCGTGGGATAAGTCGGAGTCGCGATCCATGACTTGGGCGAAGCCGAGGATGGCATTGAGAGGGGTCCGCAGTTCGTGGCTCATGTTGGCGAGGAATTCGCTTTTGGAGCGGTTGGCGGCGTCGGCGGCGATGACGGCCCGTTCGAGGGCGGCTGATTGTCGTTGGGTTTGAACTAGCAATTCTGCCTGCTGGACGGCGACTCCTAATTGAGAGCCTACTTGAACGGCGATGTTGATTTCGGAACTTTTCCAATGGCGCGGCTCGGTGTTTTGATAGATTGCTAGGAGTCCCCAAAGCCTCTCGCCTCGGAAAATAGGAACGATGATGTAGGCTTTGGCTTGAAACTCCTCCAGGAGTTTGATGTAGCAGGAGTTGAAGTCGGCTTTGTAGATGTCTTCGACTACTAGATAATTGAGACCTCGATCGTACCGGCCTCCTTCGGTTTCTTGCAGGTAAGTATCTTTGACGGAGAGGGAGGCAGTTTTTAAGTCTTTGACGGTGCAGTAGTCGTTTTCGAGGGCCCGCTCTTCTTTTTCAACTAGAGGTTTCCACCCGTCGCCGACGGACTCGGCGATAAATTCTCCGCTCCAGTCTGGGTTGAAACTATAGACTGCTACGCGATCGCATCCAATGGTTTCTCTGAGTTCTGCTGTGGTGGTCTCGAAAATGCTGCTTAGTTCTAATGTCTGCCGCATTCGCTGAACGATGGTGGAGACGGCTCGTTCTCGCTGGATCATTTCCCAAACTGCGAGTTCGGCGAGTAGGCGATCGCGCGATTCTACCGCCAAAGAAACGCTATAGGCTAAATAACTGGCAAAATTCTGCTCCTCGATTTGCCAATTTCTTTTTTCTCCGGTATGCTCCAGACAAAGCACTCCCGCCGTTTTGCCCTTGACTGATATAGCAACGTCTAACATCGAAGCGATC
This sequence comes from uncultured Microcoleaceae cyanobacterium, assembly GCA_938083405.1. Taxonomy (GTDB): domain Bacteria; phylum Cyanobacteriota; class Cyanobacteriia; order Cyanobacteriales; family Microcoleaceae; genus CALKCV01. The sequence goes on from CALKCV010000147.1 coordinate 10,730, forward strand.
GACAAAGGTTTCAGGTACGACTCGCTAAACTCGGCAATGCGAGGATCGCGCTGGGCATCATCGGCGACAATTGTTTCCCCCAGAGCCAATGCCTGAAAATAATTCGGACAATCGACTGCCGAAAGTTCTATCTCTTGACTGTATCGTCTGGGGGTCCTTTCGTACAAACAAGCGCAGCGAAGAGAGGAGCGATTTTCGTTATAAAACCAAACGCTCGCCCGTTCCACCTCCAGCGCTCGGCTTGCCACTCTGGTAACTTCCTTCACAGCAAGCTCTAGATTTCCCTCGTGGATGCTCTGGGTTTTTGCCACTTCGAGCAAGGCAACTTGCTGCTTCCTCAATCTCGCATCGCTCTCTCGCAAGGCCGACTCTGCCGAAGTTCTGACTTGAATTTCTGCTTTCAAGGCGGCATTAGCATCTATTAACAGGCAAGATGCCTGTTCTAACTCGGCGGTACGTTCTCGCACCCGTATTTCTAGTTCGTCGTAGGCGCGGTTTTTCTCTTCCTCCGCCCACTGCCGTTGCAATTCTGCTGCCGCCCTGGCGGCGAAGACGTCGATGAGGGCTTGGGTATTTTCATCTATCGACCGAGGTTTGGTATCGAGAACGGACAAATTGCCCAAAGGCTCCCCTTCGGCATCGAATAGAGGCACTCCAACGTAACTAACTGCTTTGATGTCTTTTAACAAAGAGCTTTTTGGAAACAACTCCTGGATGTTATCGCAGTAGCGGCAGGTCTGCTTGTTGTTGACTGCTTCGCCGCAGGGGCTTCCTGGGAGGGGAAATTCTATGTTGTCTGTGAGGCGATCGCCCGCCCATACCGCTAAAGTTTGCATTTTGTCTGGCGGCTCTCCCGCTATTTGGGAAACTATAACATAAGAAACGTCCAGGGCCTTTGCTAAATTCTCGACTAAGGCGGGAAAGAATTCTTTTCCCGTAACCGAAGCGGTGCCGGTGACGATGGTTTGCAGAGTAGCTTCCGTGCGGCGGCGTTCGGCAATTTCTTTTTCTAATTCTCGGTTAATGGCCTCTAACTGGTCTGGGGTTTTCAGGGATAGAAATTGAGGCAGCAGAGTGACCATTTGTCCCGCCGTGAAGCAAGAAACTAAGGCGGTAAGAGCTTGCTCCACCCCGGAGAGCCAGTAGGCAGGATGCCAAAGGGTCCATATTTCCAGCAGGTGCCCGACACCGCAGAAGATTATAAAGGCCCCGAAAAGGCCAAATATCCCTAAAAAAGGGACGTCCCGGCGCTTGATGATAAAATAGATCAGCATGGCAGGAATGGAAAAATAGGCGATGGCGATTAAAAAATCGCTGACGGCGTGGAGCCAGACCAAGGGAGTTTGCCACAGGTAGCAGTTACCGTGGGGCATATATTGGCTCGGTGAAAATATTGTTTTAAGAAGTTCCCACATTTTCTAATTTTTCGGATAATGGTGTTTTTGTTTTCAATAGCTTTTAACTATTATATTAATTACGAGACTCAAACTAGGCAACAGCAACTATCCCACCAACCGGGTTTTTTATTCAATACCTTCGCCCTAAAACTTGTAGGTCGGGCAGAGCGCAGC
>CALKCV010000148.1 GCA_938083405.1 uncultured Microcoleaceae cyanobacterium
CCAATCCAACTCCATTGCTTGCCCTTCCACGGATTGCTGCGCCATAAATTCGATCTCGTGCAAAACGTTGAGAGCTTTTTGCGCGCCGATAACCGATAAATTTTCCAGCAGCAGACCCACTGCTAAAACGTTAGTAGCATCGCCGACATTAATCGCCCGAGGAATGCCGATGGCGTGGTGCAGAGTTTCTTTACCCCGCCGAGACTCTGAACCGTCTTCAATATCGTCATGTATTAAAAAAGCATTGTGATAGAGTTCCAGCGCCGCCGCCGTCGTCAATGCCAGATATCCCATTCCTCCCACCGCCCGCGCCGCGCTAATACACATAGTCGGTCGCAGCATTTTTCCTTTACGATAGGGATAATCTTTTAAGCTTTCATATAAAGGAGCATATCCGCCAGAGATGTCGCGCTTCAAATCGATAAAATCCGTTATTTTACTAATAATAGCACGTCGAGAATGCTCCAAAGTTTCGTTAATAATAGTCTTGTCGAATTTCGCTTTTTCTGGTAGCGATCGAGGTATCGCACTCCCTGGTATGTCCGACGGTTGTACGTTAAACCCGTCGGGCAAACCGATAGTAGTTGCGGTCCCCATCAGCCCACCGTTACCTTTGCCCGGCTTGGCGGGGCGAAACTTAATTTGATGTCCGTTCGCTGGTGGGGCAATCGTTACCACTGCGGCATTGCCGTTGCCATTGCTGGCTTTATGACCGTTGCCGTTACCATTGCCGTTGCCATTGCTGGCTTTATGGCCGTTGCCGTTACCATTGCCCTTAGATCGGTGTCCCTTTGCTACTAGGCCAGTTGCCAGGTTGCCTTGGAGAGTTGGTTTTTCTAGTTCCGGTGCGCTTTCTTCTTCTATGGCAACCGGCCTCCAAACCCCATGACCGTTGCCATCGGGCTCGCTTTTAGCTTCGTAGGAGACTGGCCGCAGGCTGCTAATCTCTGCTCTGCCGTTGGAGGGAGGGACTGGTGGCAGACTTTGAGAAAGCTTTGAGTTTTGGTTAGCAGGAAAACCTTCTACGGGTTCGTATCTTAACCAGTTTACAAAAATGAAGACCACAGCATACAAAAAGATCGCAAACATAGATTTCCGTATTTTTGAATCGTCATAAATAACAAAAGATATCTTATCATAAACCAGCTACTTAAATATTTTTTGTTGCATATTTAACAAAGTATTAATTAAAAATTAAAAATTAAAAATCAATTATATTATTTTTGCTGCAATTGCTTTTCAATATAGGTTTTGTAGAGAAATCGCGGCAAACAGATTTTTTATGTTAGAGTTTCAACTGACAACTAATAAGTCACAATAAGTAGCAATTTTGGGGATTGTTTCACGTTTTAAGCGCTCCCGAGTATGAGTTAATAAATTTAGTGCCAAATAGGAAATTGGGGCGCACCTCAAAAAACCTTTGTCAAGCTGTATGATAATAATGTCCTCAATCTATTTAGCCCCATGTCCTACCAGACCAACGCCCTACCAAAACTCCTACTCGCCGAACCGGGTTCGAGCTACGGCAACAACCAACCCCCACCCTCGCCCCACGAACCGCAGTGGATCGAAGTTTTGGTGGACGTGCCGCTACAACAATCTCGACCCAACGCCGACGAGGAGGAAGAAAAACTCTATACCTATAAACTTCCGCCAGAATTGGAAGTGAGGCTGGGGGATATTTTGGTAGTGCCCTTCGGCAGGCAACAAGTAGGAGCGATCGCCATTCGCTATATTTCAGAGCTTCCTCCAGGCTTAACTAGCGATAAAGTAAAAAACATCCTCGATGTCGTCGAAAACAACTTCTTCCCCCCTACCTACTGGCAACTCCTGGAACTCACCGCCACCTACTATCAAACCCCGCTCATCCGGGTCATCCGCACTTCTCTCCCCCCGGGTTTGTTAAAACGCAGTCAGCGCCGGGTCCGCCTCCGACGCGATGCCATCCCCACTGGCGGCGAAATTTTCCTCAATACCAGCGCCGCCCAAATTTTAGAACTTCTGCAAAACTCCAAAAGCGGCGACTACACCTGGCAATACATCCAGCGCAAAGTAAGAAATGGCTCTAGGGGTTTAAAAGATTTAGTCGGGCGCGGCTGGGTCGAAAGTTATCTGGAAACGCCATCCCCGCCGCGAGCAAAAACTCAGCAAGCCGTAACTCTGCTGGTTCACAATTTATCGAAAGAGTTAACCGCAAGCCAACAGAAGGTTGTGGAACAGTTGCGGCGACGGGGCGGGGATATGTGGATGACAGATTTGCTCAAAACTTGCAGTACCAGTTCTTCCGTGGTAAAGGCGTTGGAGAAAAAAGGTTATGTCGTTATAGACGAAAGGGAAGTTTTACGGCAAGAAGGGGGTAGGGGCGATCGCTCCGACAAAGCAAAAACCCTAACCAGACACCAACAGCAAGCGTTAGAAACCATTAACAGTATAGAAGGTTTTGCCAGAGTGTTGCTCCATGGCGTCACCGGTTCGGGGAAAACAGAGGTCTATCTACAGGCGATCGCTCCCATTTTAGCTCGCGGTCAGTCGGCCCTGGTACTGGTTCCAGAAATCGGCCTGACTCCCCAACTCACCGACAGATTCCGCGCCCGCTTCGGCAAAAAAGTCTATGTCTATCACAGCGCCCTCTCGGCGGGAGAACGTTACGACACCTGGCGCAACATGACCCGGGGAGTTCCCCAAGTCATTGTCGGGACTCGTTCTGCTATTTTTGCGCCCTTGCCGAAATTGGGTTTAATCGTATTAGATGAAGAACACGACAGCAGTTTCAAACAAGACCGACCCGCCCCCTGCTATCACGCCCGCACTGTTGCCCGGTGGCGCGCGGAGTTGGAAAACTGCCCTTTGATTTTGGGGTCGGCGACTCCTTCTCTGGAGAGTTGGGAAGAAATTGAGGCGGGGACAAGGTTAGACGAGGGGACGGGGTTGGATCGTAGGACAGGGTTGGACGCGGAGACAGGCGGGACGCCTGTCCTACGGTCGGTGGAGGGGGGAACAGGCGAGACGCCCGTCCTACGATCCACCGACGCACCAACAAACCATCCGTTAAATCCGCTACAAAATCCGTTGCCAACTAACTATTATCTTTCCTTACCCGATCGCGTCCGCGCCCGTCCGATGCCCCCAGTGGAAATAGTCGATCTGCGGGAACAACTGCGCCGTGGCAACCGTTCCATTTTTAGCTACCCCCTGCAAGACGCCCTGGGCCAAATGCAGGAGGAAGGAAAACAGGGGATTTTATTCATCCACCGACGGGGGCACAGCACTTTTGTCTCCTGTCGCAGTTGCGGTTATGTGATGGAATGCCCCCATTGCGATGTTTCTCTCTCCTATCACCATACCCACGAGGGGGCGACTCCTTTGTTGCGCTGTCATTATTGCAACTACGCCGGGAGGCAACCGCAACGATGTCCCGAGTGCGACTCTCCTTTTTTCAAATTCTTCGGCAGCGGTACCCAGAAGGTAGCGATGGAGTTGCAAAAACTGTTTCCAGAATTGCGGGTCATTCGCTACGATAGCGATACGACTAGAACTAAGGACGCTCATCGGATTCTTTTAACTCAGTTTGCCAACGGGGAGGCGGATTTATTGATCGGTACCCAAATGCTGACTAAGGGTTTAGATCTGGCGGGGGTGACTTTGGTGGGAGTTGTCTCTGCGGATGGTTTGCTGCATTTATCGGATTATCGCGCCAGCGAGAGAGCGTTTCAAACTCTGTTACAGGTGGCGGGCAGGGCCGGTCGCGGGGACGATCCGGGACGGGTAATTATTCAAACTTACACGCCGGAACATCCAGTTATTGATGCGGTGCTACGTCACGATTACGAGTCCTTTGTGGCGGCGGAGTTGGCGGGGCGCAGAGATTTGAATTATCCACCGTTTGGGCGGTTGATTTTGTTGCGTTTGAGCGGTTACGATTCTGCGGAGGTGGAGACTCGCGCTAAGGAGTTGGCGGCGTTTTTGACTCCTACTACCGATGGAGAGTTTGGCGGGTACGAACTTTTGGGGCCTGCAAGCGCGCCTATTTTGCGGGTGGCGAATCGCTATCGCTGGCATATTTTGTTGAAGTTACCGGGGGATGGTTCGGAACGTTTGCCGTTTTTGCCCGGCCTGCGCGATCGCCTTCCTCCTTCTATTAGTCTGACTGTTGATGTGGATCCTTTGAATTTAAGTTGATGGGCAGTAGCTCGTTCGTAGTAATCGCTTTAGCGATTCATATAGATAAATCGCTCAAGCGATTGCTACGAACTACGATTCGCTTTCTATTTTGGCGATCGCCTGTTCTATTTGTTCTGCTTCCTGAGTTTTACCTTCTTTCTTCAATAAATCTCGGGCTTCTTGGAGGGAGTCTATTGCTTCTTTGGCGCGATTTTCCATGTATAGAGCTACTCCTAATTGATAGTGCAGGAAGGCCATATCCGGTCGCAGGCGGACTGCTTCTTCAAATTGGGGAATTGCTTCTGCTAGTTTGTTTTGGTTTGCCAGAAGAGTTCCTAAGTTGGCATGAGCTTGTGCTAATTCCGGGTCGATGGAGACCGCTTCTCTAAATGCAGCTTCGGCAGCTTCGACATTTCCTTCCTGATATAGATTGATTCCTTCTTGGAGACGTTCTAGGGCGTCTTGCTTTTCGGCTACGATTTCCGGGGGAGATTCGAGTATGGGTTGCAGCGCGACTTCCCCCGTAGAGGCAACAGCCCCATTGCTTGCGAAATTGGTTGTTAAAAGGCCGATCGCGATCGCTGTTGCTAAAACTTCCAAGGGCTTGTGTTTGTCAAACATTCCTTAAATTACCTTTACTACTGCTTCTGTCTAAATTTTCCTAAGCATACTCCAACGCTTCCGGATTTCAGCTATTAGACCTTGGCCCATTGAAGCGATCGAGTCCGGGCCAGGCTTAGAGCGGCTATTTTTGCAAATCAATTTTCGATTTCTTTTTTTCAAAAGCAATCCCTAAAATTTGTTCTAATATCAAGTCGCAATAAATAACCTTTATCAAATCAAGAGATTAAAAAGGGGAATGCAAGGCAGAACAAGGATTCCAGATATTTTCCTCAATTATTAATTATTAATTATTAATTGTTAATTGATATAAGTAGTCGTGCCTGCAGAATGTTTGTTTGAAAATTTACTCCCTGTCTGGACCTGTATTAACGCTCGATCGCCACCCCGACGACGAAGG
>CALKCV010000149.1 GCA_938083405.1 uncultured Microcoleaceae cyanobacterium
GCGGGTAACGCAGCGTTAAAACCAGTTGTAGAACCCAAACCTGTAAAAACTTGCGCAGGCAACTAATTCTCAACTCTTAGACACTCCCGTACAACTAAATTTATTTCAAGAAGTGGCCGGTGGGCAATCGGACACAGTTAATAAACGGACATCGAGCAAACGTAAGTCAACTCGTAAAAAGGTTGCGGATTCCATTGAAATGTCAACCCGCCTTGAGTCGCCCAAGCAATTAAATTTGTTTGAGTGATGGATAGGAATCCCCGCGTTTTTAAACCGGGGAGGATGTCAAGACGGTTCCATCTATTTAATGGGATGGACGGGCGGTTATGTGTTGCTTGCCCTGCTGCTGGCACCCTACCTGCGGAAATTCGGGAAATACACGGTGCCTGATTTTGTAGGCGATCGCTACTACTCCAACACCGCCCGAGTAGTGGCTGTCATCGCCGCCATATTCGTATCCCTAACCTACGTTGCCGGGCAAATGCGCGGAGTCGGCATCGTCTTCAGCCGCTTTTTGCAAGTTAACGTAGAAACAGGGGTGGTCATCGGCATGATTATCGTCGCCTTTTTCGCCATCTTGGGGGGGATGAAAGGCATCACCTGGACTCAAGTGGCGCAGTATTGCGTGTTAATCGTCGCTTATCTGATTCCAGCAATAGCGATCGCCTGGGTAGTCACCGGCATCCCCATCCCCCAATTTGCCTTTACCTTCAGCGACATCGTAGAAAAACTCAACCAAGTACAAGTGGATCTCGGTTTCCAGGAATATAGCGCCGCCTTTACCAGCAAAACCATGCTGGACGTGCTGTTTATTACCATCGCCCTGATGGTAGGCACTGCGGGGCTGCCCCACGTTATCGTCCGCTTTTACACGGTACCGGATGTCAGGTCTGCCCGTTATTCTGCCGCTTGGGCGCTACTGTTTATTGCGATTTTATATACCACGGCCCCAGCATTAGCGACCTTTGCCCGGTACAATCTCATCGACAGCTTGCATAATAAAACCGTGGAGGAAGTGCAACAGTTAGATTGGGCGACGAAGTGGGAAAACACCGGACTGCTGGGATTTGAGGATAAAAATAGCAACGGTCGTTTCGAGCTAAGTCCCGATAAAGAGCAGAACGAGATTATAATAGACCGCGATATTATCGTCCTCTCCACTCCAGAAGTGGCGAAGCTGGCTCCTTGGGTAGTTGCTTTGGTGGCTGCCGGCGGTTTAGCGGCGGCCTTATCTACGGCGTCGGGGTTGTTGCTGGTGATTTCCAGTTCCATCGCCCACGATATTTATTATCGGATGATAAATCCTGGGGCTACGGAGGCGCGACGGTTGATGGTGGGGCGGATAATGGTCGGGTTTGCGATCGCTGTTGCCGGTTATTTCGGAGTCAACCCGCCGGGGTTTGTCGCCCAGGTGGTGGCTTTTGCCTTCGGGTTAGCGGCGGCTAGCTTTTTCCCGGTTATTATTTTAGGCATCTTCGACAAACGTACCAACCGGGAAGGAGCGATCGCCGGTATGGTGACGGGGTTGTTATTTACCGCGGTTTATATTATTGGCGTCAAGTTTGCTGGAATGCAGACTTGGTTTTTCGGCGTTTCCCCCGAAGGCATCGGCACTGTAGGGATGGCCTTAAATTTCATCGTTACTGTGGCTGTCTCGCGGTTTACCCCCGCCCCACCAGCAGAAATACAGGAGTTGGTGGAGAATTTGCGATCGCCCTACAACCAACCTCCCGCTTTAGAGGAAATTGGGGAGGAACAGTTAGATTAGATTTGGGAAATTGTCAATGGGGAACTGGAAATTGCTAATTTTCCTACCAATAACCCATCCGTTAAATCCCGTACTTTGTCGTTGCTAACCATTCCCTAACTATTAACTCGTTCGTTCATCCACTGGAGATAAGGTGCGGAACCGGAAACGATCGGTAAAGCGATCGCTTCTGGGACTTCATAAGAATGAAGTTCTCGCACCTTTGCTTCTAAAGCGTCGAATTTATCTAAATCTGTTTTAATAATTAACTGCCATTCGTCGTCGGCGCAGAGTTCTTCTTGCCAAGTGTAGATAGAATGAATCGGGAAAATATTAACGCAAGCAGCCAGTTTTGCTTCTACGAGGGAGCGAGCGATCGCCGCTGCTTCCTCTCTGGAGGGGGCAGTTACCAAAACCGAGACCGTAATTAGGTTTAGTCATATTAGTGATTTATTCTCAAACTCGATTTTTGGCAGGGGATGGCTTGTCGCTTCTGCCAGTTTCAAGCACTGGCGCTTACTTTTTCTCGACTCAATGTCGAGACGGTACCTGCAGCGACGAAACTGAAATAGACTCTGGTAGATTCCGGCAAAACAGCATCAGCCAAATCTACTCCCGAAAGATTAGCGCCCAAAAAGCTAGCATCGCTGAGATTCGCTTCGCTCAAGTCAGCATCGCATAATTTGCTCCAATTTAAGTTAGCCCGTACCAGAGAAGCTCGCCTCAAATTGGCTGCTGTTAGATCCGTACTGGAGAGCTTAACTCCTCGCATGAAAGCTTCGCTAAAATTAGCCACCATCAAATTAGCGCCTTCGAGGTTAGTTCCATTGAGTTTAGCCTCGCTAAAGTTAACCCCGCTCAAATCTGCCCCGCTCAAATCTACCCCATTGAGGTAAGCTCTCCTAAAATTAACCCCAGTTAATAAGGTTCCAAAAAGCTTGGCGGCGCCCATTCTTGCACCGTATAAATTAGTCCATTTGAGGTTAGCCCCTGTGAGGTTAGCTTCCCGCAAGTTAATCGATTCCATGCTGGCACTGCATAGATTGGCACTCCAAAGATTCGCCCTCCGCAAATTAGCACCGGTGAGGATTGCGCCGCTTAGTTGGGCCCTTGGCAGTTTGGACTTTACCATAAAAACTCCGCTGAGATTGGCCTTAGTTAAATCGGCATCGGCCATTTGAGTTTCGCCCATTTTGGCAAAACTGAGATTGGCTCTTGACATTATTGCCCGGTTAAAGAGGGTTTTTGTTAGGAAAGCACGGCTGAGGTTAGCTCCTGATAGGTTAGCTCCTGATAGGTTGACACCCATTAAGATTGCTCCTCTGAGGTCGGCATCTTGGAGATCTATTCCCGAAAAGTCTCTTTCTCCTCGCTCGTATCGTCTAAACAGTTCTCTTCTTTGCATTTGGTAGTCTCTCCTAATACCTGCAGTTTTTTAATAAATGCTAATTTTTAACATTTATTTAATATTTTATCCTCACTTTTCTAGTTTAAGGGTAGGCTCTTTTTGTTACGAATTATTAAGCGGGCCAATTGGAGGAAAATAAAGGCCGGCTTCAGAGGGGAGCGACTCTTAACGGTTACTTTTTAAATACCTTTCAATTAAAAGAATGGCAACAATATCGTCAATTGGACGAGGCGGCATCTGCATTTTCAAGGGGATAAATCTAAAAATTCCTCGCGGAGGATACATTTGCCAGTAGCGATCGCGTGCTTCGAGGCTGCTATTGCGCTCGTTTACTGTAGCGATCGCTACCGATGGCGGCAAAATTTCTTTGAGTTTTTCTCTCCAAAATGTTGAAGTAGTTTGGTCTCCGATAACGAGGCGATCGAGAGCAAACTGTTGACATAATGCAGTTATTGTGTTAGTTACTTCTTCTGCTAATAAAACTTGGTGATAGTGAAGCGTATTGTCTTTCCCAATAATGGCAACACCACATTTATCGCGACCGGGATCGAAGCCTAAAATCATCTACAATTAATTGATATAAGGAGCATCTCAATGGTTGTAAACGAACTTTTTCTGCAAACAAACAACTAACAACTAACAACTGACAAAAAGCGGTGAAATTTTGGAAAAGCTTCAAAGGTGACATCCTCTCGTTTATTCATTTCTCGTTTATTCATTTATTAACTTTTCGCGTTCTTTTTGTAACTCTTGGATTTCTTTTTGGAGTGCTTGCTTTTGCTCGGAGATAAACTTAAATTGCTCTTGGGTCTGGTTTAATTCAGCTTGAGTTTTTGCCTTAGCTTCCTCTACCTGTTTCAGTTCTATTTCCAGTGTAGATTTAGCAGATTGTAAGGCTTGAAATTGGCTTTGAAGAATATTTAATTGTGCTTGGGTTTCTCCTAGTAAGACTCTGGTTGTTTGCAGAGAGCGATCTATTTGATTCAATTCGCCCAGAGCTTTAGCCAGTTGTCCTTCTATAACGCCTTTTTCAAATTCAGTTTTTGTAAGTTCTTTACGCGCTTCGTTAAGTTCTGTTTGAATTTCGTCAATTTGAAAAACACCTCTTCGTAGAGGTTTGCTAGTAGCAAATAGAGTAGTTAAAGTTAAAGCCGATAAAATTGTCCCCGTCATCATAGTAACTACAACTGCAGTTTTGCGGGGACGAAGATTGAAGAGGCTCAAACGAGCCTTGCCGACTTTTTTGCCGAGGCGATCGCTAATAATAGCGATTACGCCTCCTAGAATTAATATTACTAATACGAAGATTATACCTGCAGTCATCAGACAGTTTTGTTAACTTTTTCTTAACTGCAAAATCGGAATTTAAAATGGGCAATTGGCAAGAAGCAATTAACAACTAACAACTACCCATTAGCAATTACCTATTAAGTAGTCGTGCAAAATAATTCAAACAAAAATTTATTTGCGGACCGGGTCGGCATTAACGCTTCTGAGCCATTGAGACGATAGAAGTCCAATAATTATTAATTATTAATTATTAATTATTAATTATTTAAGTGAATTGTTGGCTGAGTGCCACGGGTTTATGGACTGTAATTTTTTTCTTGTGGATGGAGATCATTTTTTGGTCTCGCAAATCTCCCAGGAGGCGAGTAACAGTAACCCTAGTCGAGCCAATAGCTTCAGCGATCGCCTGATGAGATAACTTTAAATCCACAGTAATACCATCCTCATCGGGATTCCCAAAATCGCGGCAAAGAATCAACAAAAAGCTGACCAATCTCGATCCCATATCCCGGTGTGCCAGAGTCTCGATCATCATCTCAGTCTGCAATATCCTTGAGGAAAGCCCCCGCAGCATCACCAAAGAAAGTTCCGGATCTTCCTTAAGAGCTTTCTCCACCTGTTCTATGGGGACAGAGATCAATTCCACCGGGGTAAAGGCCACCGCATGATAGAAACGGTCCGAGCGATTGCCCGTAATCAGAGACAATACCCCAAATACGCTATTTTCTCGCAATAGGGCCACCGTTATTTCGTCTCCTGCCTCGTAAACCCTAGAGAGTTTTACTGCCCCTTTGATTAGAACATAAACGCGCTCGGCTGGATCTCCTGGGAAAAAGATTGTCTTACCTCGTTCAAAAGTTTCTACCACTGGGGGAAAGGGCCCACCAGCTATATTGCGGAAAATTGCTGCTAGCGGTCGATCTTGCGTCACGGTCCTATCCCTTACAATCACGAACTAATCTACCCATTTGCTAAACGCTTGAGTTCCTCAACGGTTCGTCCCCAAATTCTCTACTCATACAACTAAAGCTATTATTGTTCGGTTGCACTGCGTTCCACCCAACCTACAACTGGTAATTATTTATTTGGACGAACCTAAATTATTAGACTTGCGCTTTATTTTTCCAGCGATCGAGCAGAAATAATTCTGCCTGGCCGAGTTTGTCTAAAAATTTTTTGAGGTTTTTTAAGTTTTTCCTCAAAAATCGGTCTTTCGGCCTTAAACTGGTACGCTCGTCTTCCTTTGGGGCACTGATTTAAGGTATTATAGCGCCACCACATCAGATTCTACCGCTAGCTGTAGAATCTGTGTGTTGGCCTTTGATAATGTTATTTAGGTAGCTAATAAGCTTAAATGTTAGATTTAACTGGAAAAAACGCTTTTGTAACCGGCATTGCGAACAATCGTTCCATTGCGTGGGGCATCGCCCAACAGCTTCATCAAGCGGGGGCGAATCTAGGAATTACTTATTTACCAGACGAAAGGGGACGCCACGAGAAGAAGGTGCGAGACCTGGTGGAGCCTTTGAACCCGAGCTTGTATTTACCCTGCAACGTCCAAAACGACGAGCAAGTGGATGCTGCTTTTAAGGCGATCGCCGATAAATGGGGCAAGCTGGACATTCTCATCCACTGTTTGGCCTTTGCTGGCAAGGAGGAACTGTCGGGGGACTTTAGCAACACGAGCCGGGAAGGGTTTACTCGTGCTTTGGAGATTAGTTCCTATTCTCTAATGCAGTTGAGCGCCGCCGCCAAACCTTTAATGACTGAAGGCGGTAGCATCGTTACTCTTACTTATCTAGGAGGGGTGCGGGTGATTCCTAATTATAATGTTATGGGCACGGCCAAGGCCGCTCTGGAAATGAACGTTCGCTATTTGGCTGCTGAAATGGGACCGCAAAATATTCGAGTAAATGCGATTTCTTCCGGCCCCATTAGAACTTTGGCTTCTTCGGCTGTGGGTGGAATTTTAGACATGATTCACCACGTCGAAGATGTAGCACCTTTGCGTCGTACTGTTACCCAGACGGAAGTGGGCAATGCTGCGGCTTTTCTCTGCAGCGATTTGGCCAGCGGTATTACCGGTCAGGTATTATATGTAGATGCAGGTTACGAGATTATGGGTATGTAGCTTTTTAACGGGGTTAGCTGAAGGTATTGTGAGATAGAGGCGATCGCCCAAAAAGCGATCGCCTTCTATGGACTAATACTTCAATAACCGTAAAGCCTGGAATGCTAAGAAAAAGAATCCGAGAGAACCTAACACAGTTAATAACCAAGGTATTGAATTAGGCGCGAACAATTCATTCATCTTAAAAATCCTCCTGTTAAACTACTTCAGCTTTATCATATTTAATTTTGATTCATTCGTCAGCAGCAGTAGGGTCTGAGCAAGCACTGCTACTCACGCCAAGCGTTGCCCACCGCGCACCTGGGGAATCTCGTCTCAATGCAGGTGCGCGGTGCGCAGGTGCCAGGAAGCACCCTACTTGGTACGAGGTCCGTCCAATAATTGTTAATTATTAATTATTAATTATTAATTATTCTCCAGCAACTGCCCAAAAAATGGTAGAAAGCAGATAGAGAATTTAAAAAACAAGGATATCGGGAATGAAATTCGACACACCAATGCAGAAAAGCTGCTACGACAAAATAGCTTTGTGGATGAGGGAATTATTCGGCAAATTTCCCTGTGCCAGACAAGACGTACCGGGATTAGCCATATTTATGGGTTCTGCTTTAGTAGAAGTCTTAGTATTTCCGTGGGGCGACGGGGAAGCAATAATTAATACCCGCTCTTATGTAGTGACAAATGCGGAATTAACCCCAGATTTAATGAGATTTTTACTGCGAGAAAATGCCAATATGCGTTTCGGTGCCTTTGGGATAGACGACAAAGGAGACATTATCTTCGAGCATACAATAGTAGGTTCGACCTGCGACAAACCAGAGTTAGAAGCATCGGTTACTTCGGTTTTAGAAATTGCCGACGACTACGACGATAAAATTGTCGATCGCTGGGGCGGAATGCGAGCTTTAGATCGGATTTTATAATTGTCAGTTGTCAGTTGGAACGTTGTCAGTTGTCAGTTGTCAGTTGTCAGTCGAACCCTAACAACGTTCCAACTAAGCGACTGTTGTAGTAATGGCTTTAGCGATTTAGATAGATGAATCGCGCTTTGCCATTACTACGAACATAATCTATTAGCCAGACTAAACTAGAGCGGCCATCTTCACGTCGTTAGTTGCCAATAATTCTTGCAACTCTTCGGAATCGACAGTTTCCTTCTGGATTAACATCTGCGCCAGCTTGTCGAGGACGTCGCGGTTGCCAACCAAAACATCTTTGCAGCGACGATAGGCTTGATCTACCAAATTGCGAACCTCGTCGTCGATCGCTGCGGCTGTTTCTTCTGAGAAATCGCGCTCTGCCATAATATCGCGGCCGAGGAACATATTACCGTTCTGACGGCCTAGGGCCACGGGACCGAGGCGATCGCTCATACCGAAGCGAGTCACCATTTGACGCGCGACGCGAGTCACCTGCTGCAAATCGTTAGAAGCGCCAGTGGTAACTTCTTCCTCGCCGAAGATTATCTCCTCAGCGAGACGACCGCCCAAAGCAACGGCCATTTGATTTTGCAGATAAGCGCGGGAATACAAACCGGAGTCCATCCTATCTTCGCTAGGAGTGAACCAAGTCAAACCGCCGGCGCGACCGCGAGGGATAATACTAATCTTCTGTACTGGATCGTAATCCGGCATTAAGGCTCCTACCAGAGCGTGACCGGCTTCGTGATAAGCGACCAACTCTTTGCGTTTTTCGCTCATAACTCGGTCCTTCTTCTCCGGTCCGGCCAACACGCGGTCGATCGCATCGTTAACCTCGTCCATAGAGATTTCGGTCAAATTGCGACGGGCAGCCAAAATAGCACCTTCGTTGAGCAAGTTCGACAAATCGGCCCCAGTAAACCCTGGAGTCCGACGGGCGATTTTTTCTAAATCTACATCCTTGCTGAGACTCTTGCCGCGAGCGTGGACGTTGAGAATTTCCAGACGACCGGCATAGTCTGGGCGATCGACTACCACTTGTCGGTCGAAGCGACCTGGACGCAAGAGGGCCGAATCTAAGACGTCGGGGCGGTTGGTGGCGGCAATAATAATGATGCCGGTGTTGCCCTCGAAGCCGTCCATTTCTGTAAGTAACTGGTTGAGGGTTTGCTCCCGTTCGTCGTTACCGCCGCCCAAGCCGGCGCCGCGCTGGCGACCTACGGCGTCGATTTCATCGATAAAGACGATGCAAGGTGCGTTAGACTTAGCTTGCTCGAAGAGGTCGCGAACCCTGGAGGCACCGACACCGACGAACATTTCGACGAATTCGGAACCAGAGATGGAGAAGAAGGGAACTCCAGCTTCTCCTGCTACGGCTTTAGCTAGGAGGGTTTTACCGGTTCCTGGAGGTCCGACTAAGAGGACTCCTTTAGGAATTTTTGCTCCGATGGCGGTGAAGCGATCGGCGTTTTTGAGGAAATCTACTACTTCCGTCAGTTCCAGTTTGGCTTGTTCGATGCCTGCTACGTCGCCGAAAGTTACTTGGGTTTGGGGTTCCATTTGGACTCTGGCCTTTGATTTGCCAAAGTTCATTGCTTGGCTGCCCGGCCCGCTTTGGGCGCGACGGAGGAGGAAGAACAGTCCTACTAATAGGAGAATGGGGAAGAAAAGACTGCTGAGTGCTTTTACCCAGGCGCCTTCTTCTGCCTGGGGCAGTACGGATATATCTACGTTGTTGTCGCTGAGGATGTTGATGAGGTCGGGGTCGTTGGGCAGGTTGACGAAAATTTTGCTGCCGTCTTTGGCCGTGATTAGGGCCTTGCTCCGGTCGGAACTCATGTTGACTCTATCTACGCCGTTGTTTTGGACTTCTTCGACAAATTTACTGTATTTCCAGGTCTCGGGGGCCTCGGGCTGTTGGTCGAAAAATGCCGTTGCTAGGGCTATGACTACGATCGCCAGCAGGGCATAAAGGCCTGCGTTTCTCCACCTTTTGTTGTTCACTCGGAAAGATCCTCCTAATTTTGGATGATGTTGGGATTTTTGCTGTTTGGGTTTTTTAACTTATCTTAACTTATGTTTACAATCTTAGCACCGCCCTTAAGGTTCGGTCTTGCCGATAAGGTTCGGTCTTGCTCATTCGGATAACTCTCCTTTTCAATTGGGACTGGGTAGTTATACCAAGCAAGTTAAAGATACGAAAGAGTTCGATCCCCCCAAACCCCCCTTTACAAGGGGGGCTTAAGAATTTCGCTCTAAATCAAAACTTTATTAAAATGGTATTATTTTGAGTATTATTTTGAGTACGAATATTTAGTCGCTCGAAGATAGACTACAAACTCAATTGTTAATTGTTAATTGTTAATTGTTAATTATTTATGTCTTCTTTAAACTATTTAGAATCTTCGGGCTGGTTAAATTCTTTAAAGGTTGGCAAACCTGTAGATGGTGTATTTATGCCTATTCCTTGGTATTCTTATGCTGCTATTGAATTCATCGAAGATAAGTTAAAAAGTAATTTTAGGATTTTTGAATATGGTTCCGGGCAATCGACTTTTTGGTATGCTGCTAGGTTAGAGAAAGTAATTAGCGTAGAACACGATCGAGATTTTTTTAATACTACGATCGAAAAGATTCCCCCAAATGTCAATTTGCTGTTAAGCGAAAATCGGGAGGAGTATGCCTCGGAAATATTGCCTTACGATGATGGTTATTTTGATGTAATTGTTATCGATGGAATAGAGAGGGTGGAATGCGCTAAAAAATGCGATCGCAAGTTAAAAGAAAATGGTTTTATAGTTTTGGATAATTCGGATAGGGAGGGGAATAATGAGGCGATCGAATATTTACAGTTCCAAGGATTTAAACGATTAGATTTTTACGGTTTGGTTGCGGTGGAAAAATATAAAACTTGTACTTCTATCTTTTTTAAAAACGATGAGTTATTAAACCGAGGAAGCTTGCCGAGTAAAAAACAATCTTGTCTGGGAATTTCTCTGGGTCAAGCAGAAGCGATGGAGGCAAAAAAGCAATTACCGGAAATTGAGGAAGATAGAGATAGACCGGGAATTTTAGCTTGTTATGAAGTTATTAAAAAGCAACCAAATTATGCGGAAGCTTATAAAGATTTGGGGGATGCTTTTCAGGGTGAGGGGAAAATAGAACCTGCTATTAGAGCTTATCAAAAAGCTCTGGAATTAAAACCAGATTTAGCCGAAGCTAGGGTTAA
>CALKCV010000150.1 GCA_938083405.1 uncultured Microcoleaceae cyanobacterium
AGTTGGGAGATTGTTTCGTGGAGATAAACTGGCAGGCGGACGATGCGAGAATAATCGCAAATTGCCCGAGTAATTGATTGACGTATCCACCAGATGCCGTAGGTAGAAAATTTATAACCTTTTTGATAGTCAAATTTTTCCGCTCCTCGAATTAACCCCAAGGTGCCTTCTTGAATTAAATCGGGAAAATCGAGTCCGCGATTTTGATATCTTTTAGCGATTGATACTACTAATCGCAGGTTGGAAACGACCATTTTTTCCCTCGCTTGTCTGCCTTTATCGAGCCTTTCGCGCAATTCTGGCAGGTTCATTTTAGCTGCTTTTGCCCATTCTATATCCTCGGGTTTTCGCTCCAGTTTTGTTTCCAGTTTTTCCTTAATATTTTCTAATACTAATAACTCTTCTATTTGCTTCGCTAATTCTACTTCTTCTTCGGCCCGCAGTCGAGAAATTCGATTAATTTCCTGTTGATGAATTCGCAAGCTATCTTCGGAATATTGGGCGGTGGGCGGCTCTTCATCTGGCTCGTAGCCTTCTACATTTTCTTCTTCTAATTTTTTCTTGCCCAGGCTGACTTCTCGGTGGGCGGCGATTGTATTTTCTAACCAGTATAGGTCGTAATAGGTAGGATTTTTACTGTCTATTTGCCACCATTTTATTTTGAGCTTGGAATTGCCGGTACGATCGCTTTTTTTTCTCGGGCTTGCTATTACTAATTCTTCGTAATCTTCCGTGGCAATTAGCAATAAATTCGACTCGCTTTTGTACAGGCTATTGGCAATGGTTAATAGCCGATAATGAATGGCGCGATCGCTTCTAAATTCTTCTTTTCGTAATTCTAATAATAATATTTGTAAATCTGGTAGGTCGAAGTTGGTTATGGAAAGAGCGTCGCAGATAGCTTCATCGCAGCGAGTCGGCAGTCCCAATTCGTCGATATCTACCTGTTCGACTTCGACATTATAACCTAGTTTTTCAAACCAAGCCGCTATTTTTTGGGGTCTATTTGCTCTTTTTAGATCCTCTAATTCTAATACTTGCCCTATCATTTAAACGCTTCCCTTTAAGTTTTTTTTATTAAATAATTCAACATTTCTAAGTAGAAAATTTTTGTTAGTTTGTTTTTGCTCTTAGTTGGCAGAAAAATACTTGGCAGAAAAATACTTGGCAGAAAAAATCGGTTTCCACTGGCGCTACCTGCTTGAGAGCGATGTTGCATCGGCGACGCGGGGCGCGTTCGCCCTTGAACTTGCAAGCGGACCCCCGATCGCTCTGCTTTAGAAAAGCTTCTCTTGATAGCTTTACCATATTTCTTGATAACTGTCAAGTTTTTTTTTACGTTTTAGCATAACTCGGCGGCCTAATTGGGCTAGCGTTCGGGTGGGGCATTAAGTTTCTTTACCATTTTTTCAAGTATATGTCAAGAATTAAAAGATGGTTTTTCGGCCCTCGCCCTGGGGAGAGGGTGGGGCCAGATTTAGAGATTACCATCTTAAATACCATACGAAAAAACTTATGTCAATAGTTGGGTTGTTGGGCGTAAGGTCGCGATCGCTGCTAGGATTGGAATTCTTGCAGTCAATCACCTAGCCGGACCGGGACCATCCATGAAAAAATTTTCAGCAGAGCCGTCCAACTTTGCCGACCTACTAGAAATGGTGGGAGATGGCAGCGCGATCTTTTTAGCCCCAGGAGAATATAAAGGACCGTTTGCGATCGCTAAATCCATTACGCTGACGGGCGCTGGGGCAGATACCATAATTTTCACCGCCGACGAACCGGCCTTAACAGTAAAAGTCCCTGGAGTGCGACTAGAAAATTTAGCGATCGAACGCACCGTCGGCGGCGACGTCGGCGCGACGGTTCTTTTTGCCGAACCGGACGCAGCCCCGATTTTACAAGGAGTCCGATTAACCGGAGTCGCGGAAAATGTCGAGTGGGAGGGAGCAACCTGGGACTTGCCGACAGTTATCGATCTTCAAGAAATAGAAACCAATAGAGCCCTCGCCGGTTCCTGGGAAATCCAACTGGCAGAGCCTTGCGAGGCTGTCTGCGAGCTAGACTGGTTGCAAATAAAAGGCGATCGCTTCTCCCCCGGATGGCAAAAATTAGAAATAGTCCTCAACTCCACCGGCATCCCGCCTGGCACAAACTTATCCGGTTCGATCTTTCTGGAGGGGGCGGGGGAAAAACGACAAATAGAAGTATCGGCAAAAATCGTCGCCCCAAAAGCGATCGCGACAGCAGAAAAAGAACTCGCCCCCAGCAAAAAACAGAAATTCGCGGCCTTGGGCTGCCAAGACTGGGGCTATAAATTTATGGGTAAGGCAGCAGAGAGCTTTATCCGGGCAGTGGGAGATGGGGGCGACATCGATAAAGACGCTGAATTTTGGCAGAAACGCGATCGCGCAGAAGCCCTAATGTTCGAGCTTTTGGGCAGCGAAGGGCAGCTATTCTACATCCGCCGCCAAAAACCGGGGAAAGAAGAAGATGAGGAAATCTGGGAACTCACCCTCGCCACGGACGGTAACGATACCCAATGGCCGGAGACTCTCAGGAAGCGCGACAAAACTTTGAGCTTAGTGGCGGCAGTCAATACCAGCGGTTACGGAGGCTTGCGAATAATTTCCGCTCGGTTGCTCTTGCCCCACAGAGGACAGCCGGACGGATTTACCGTTCGCTTCCGCCTGCGCTTAGTTCCCGAAAAGCAATACCAGCGCGGCATTCCGAAATTGAGCTTAAAGCGAGTAAGCAAGGCCCAGTACGCCAGCGAACGCCTCCCCACGGAAGAACAGTTGCAGGGATGGACGACTTTTGTGGAAATCGAACGCCGCCAGGCAGAAAAGCGGCAATATTGCGTGCCCTTCCTCTCCCATAACTACGGCAGCGCCACTAGAAAAATTACCTTTGAAATAGATATCGCTGCGGCGACTCTGGATGGAACAGCAGAAACAGCCATCGACGAAGAGGACTTTCGCCGCCGACTTTTCCAATCTCGCAACGAAGATATCAACTTTTTCGACGCTAAAGCCGATACCAGAGAACGTCGCGATCGCCAAAAATTAGGTTGGGTGGAACAGATCGACTGGGCAGAGAGCAAAATTCGAGCCATGCTGGATGCGGAATTGGTCGATCGCCTCGCCAGAGGAAAAGCCAAACTCCCCGCCACTGGCTTCTTATTTTTCGAGGCTTACGGGGAAATCGCTCAAATCAAGCGCAAACAAAGAGCTTTAGAAGATTTGAAAAAAGGTCGCTCCCAGAATCCTTATCTAGGGGAGTTTTTTTTCGACGTCGCCAGCGCCCGCCTTCCGAAAAAAAATGTCAAACTCCAACCGGGAGATTTGCTCCTCCCCTCGGCAAACCCCCAACAAATTGCCGCAGTGGAGACTGTTTTATCGGTTCCAGATTTGGCTTTAATTCAGGGGCCGCCGGGTACCGGCAAAACTACGGTTATTGCCGAGATTTGCTACCAAGTGGCTCTGCGGGGCGGGCGGACTTTAATCGCCTCCCAGGCAAATTTGGCTGTTGACAATGCTTTGAGTCGGTTGGTTAGCAGTCCGATAATTCGCGCCCTGCGGAAGGGAAAGGCGGAAAAGGTTCAGGAAGAAGGGGAGGCGTTTCTGGAGGATCGGGTTATCGGCACTTGGTTAAAAAATACGGCAGACTATTGCGAAACAGACATCCAGGGGCGAGGCCGGCGGGTCGAACTTTTCCAGAAATTGTTGGCAGTTAGGCCGCGATTTGCTGCTTATCTGGAATTGGAGGAGGAGAAGGTCGAGGGAGATCGGGAATCGAGCGATCGCCTTATTAATATAGAAGCAAACCGCAAAGCTTTAGAAACCGAACTCGCCGACATCCAGGCGGGAGGCGAGGAATTAAAATCTTTAATCTCTGCTTTGGAGCGGTTTTTTGCCTCCGGGCCGGATGTGGATTGGGAGGATGAGGAAGTTACGGGATTTTTACCCCGCCTCCAACCTTATGTCAGGGAGGAGAAGGCGGTGGATGAGTTTTTAGCAAACGTGCGCGAAGCTAGAGATTTAGCTCGTCAATTTGGTTTGGAAGTTCCAGACAGAGGCGCCTTTGGTTTGGCAGGTTGGCTGAGTGAGGATGTGACTTTTTATCTGGAGAGATTTGGCGAGGGGTTGGAGTTAGCGAAAACTCTGACGGCGGCCATGCCTCCTGCTTTGGCGGCGGTGGAACTTTGGCAAGAAAATGAAAGGAAGTTTCAAGAGTTGCAAAGCGAGTACCAGCAGCAGCAGGCAGCTTGCGAGCAATTACAACAAAGCCTCCAGAAGTTAGAAAGGAAAAAAGCAGATATAGATTTGGTGGTTCGGGCTTCTGGTACTTGGTTTAAGACGGGAAAAAATCGCATTTATCAAGTTTTGTGGCAATGCCAGGAAAACGATCGAGCTTTTAGCATGGATTTAATCGAGCTACCAGCGGCTTTGTTGGCGATCGCTCGTTCTCTCAACATTGAAATCTTGCCGAATTATGGAGATCTTCCGATTAATAAGTTGGCAGATTGGACTTTGTTGCAAGTTGCGCTCAATGCGGAGGCTTCTCGGAATTTTACCAACGTTAAAGGGAAGAGATATCGCTTTAACGAGTTTTTGCACCTGACCTTGAGCAAAGTGCCTTTGGTTTTATCTCTCCAGGAGCGATCCCAGTGGAAAAAAATAGCCGAACAATTTCTGCTGTACCAAGATTTCGAGTTAAAGGAAAGGGAAAGAGTTATTAAGAAAACTCGCCTCTTTTTGAACGAAATGGAAGCGAAATATCGCCCTGCCTGGGAGCCGAACAATCTCCAGGCAACCTTGATGGGAATGATGGAAAATATCTTCGATACTATTCTGGATAATACTCGCCGCTGTTTGGGGCCGATGAAGGAAGAAACGGAAGGCAAAATCTCGATTTTACAAACTAAAATTAAACGGCTGAGTGGATGGCTTGCGGAAAATAAAGAACCACTGGCTGCCCTCCAAGAGCAGTTATTAAAAAGTCGCGAGGATGCGGATGGGAAATATGGGGAAATTAGGGAGATTTTACAACAACTAAGCCAGGAGAAGATTTGTCCGAAAAAATTGCGGGATTTGGCTGGAGAATATATCCAGCGCCAACCTTTAGAAGTGTTGAACCAGAGGGATAATTTTGCTGGTTTGGTAGATTCTTGGGAAAGCGCCATGGGTCAATTGGAGGAGTTAATTCCTGGTTTGGAACCTTTGTCCGTGCTGTCGGATATTCAAACTAAACTCGAAAGTCAAGAAGGGGAAATTGGGAATAAAGTTGAGGAGATAAATCGGCAAATTAGAGAGTTGGAAACCGAAGCGGTGGAGATAAATAAAGGGATAGAAGAGGGGCGATCGCCCGCTTTAATTGCCGAACGTAGCTGGTGGGAGTCTGCCTGGAAAGATATCCCAGATAACCTCAAGCCGGAGGTTTCGGCGGCGGGGTTATTTGCCATAGAGTTTTTGAGGAAATTCCAGACTCAATTTAAGAATTGGCAGGGGGAATTAGAAGGAGAAGAAAGCTACTTAAATCGCTATCAAAACTTTGTCGAAGATTGGGTCGCCAAATTGCGGCAACCTTCGGAGAAAGACAGTAACGAATTAAGGCGAATTTATCTGGATAATGCCAACGCGATCGGTATAACCTGCGTCCAAGCGGCGAGTAAAGAATTTGCCGAAGAGTTCAATAATTTTGACGTAGTTATTATCGACGAAGTGAGCAAATGTACGCCGCCAGAAATGTTAATTCCGGCGTTGAAGGGCAAGAAATTAGTATTAGTGGGAGACCATCGACAACTGCCGCCAATGCTCAACGCCAAAACCATGGAAGAAATTGCCGAAGAGACGGGAAGCGCGAAAGAAGAGTTAGACTTTTTCGAGGAATCTTTGTTTAAAGTTCACTTCGAGGAGGCGTCGGAAAAAATCAAACAAATGCTGACCGTTCAATATCGAATGCATCCGAATATTATGGGAGCGATAAATCAGTTTTACGACCATCGCCTCCAGTGCGGAATTTTGGAACCGGATAAGGAAAGATTCCACGGTTTGGCGGGAGATATTATCGAAGATAAGCATCACATTCTCTGGGTAAAAATGCCTCAAGGGGAAGGTTTTTTCGAGGAAAAGGAGGGAACTTCTCCTTATAACGAAAGGGAAGTGGAAGCGATCGAGAAGTTATGTCAAAAAATGGAAGCGGCATGGTCTGGAAAAATTGCGGAAGGGTTGCCGAGGAAAGAGGTAGGAATCATCACTTTTTATAACGCCCAATTGCGACTAATAGAGGAAAAAATCGACCCGGAACTTTTTCCTTCCTTGCAGATTAGGACGGGAACAGTTGACCGTTTTCAGGGCATGGAAAGGCAAGTAATTATTGTTAGCATGGTGAGGAATAATAAGGACAGAAAGGTTGGATTTGCGAACAAGCCGGAACGAGTTAACGTAGCTTTTTCTCGGGCGCGGGAGTTGTTAGTAATTGTTGGCTGTCATTCCTTATTTACCCAGCATTACGGTAAAGTTGGGAGTATGTATTCGGAAGTGTCTAACGTAGTCCGCCGTCAAGGAGGACTTATTGAGATTTCCGACCTGTAGAACAGGCATCTTGCCTGTTAAGATTCCTTCGTAGAACAAGCCAGAATGCCTGTTGCTAATAATTTGACAATACCAGACCAGCTAGCCTATAATGTAACTTGGGGGCCAGAAACCGGGTTTCTTCAAGAAACCGGGTTTGTCTTCAATATCGCCAACGATCTACGGATTGCTATATTTGTAAAAATATCAAAAAAAACCTAATTGTTAATTGTTAATTGTTAATTGATATTAGGTCTAGCTAAGTTTAAAATTACCAAATTAAATCCAGAGGTAAACCATGAAAAAAGTAGAATTACACGAATTACCAAATCGAGTTTTAGTAGCAGGAAAAGAAGCTCTAGAAGTAGAGAAAAACGGTAAATTATTAGGATATTTTTATCCAGCAGTAAAACCAGACAAAGCAGAAGCGGATGCCCTGTGGGAACGCTTAGATAAAGCGTTAGATAAAGCAGCAGCAGAAAGCGGTATGGATAGGGAAGCTTTAATCGATGCTCTCGATCCGCGCAAACCTTTTCCTTTTGAACCGAATGAATTAAATGGAGGAGAATAGTGGATTTAGTAGTAGATGCTAATGTTTTAGTGGGAGAACTTTTACGCTCTCGCGGACGGGAGTTACTGCAGCGATCGGAACTTAAACTTTATGCGGTTCCAAAAGTATTAGATGAAGCGGGCTACGAACTCCGACGGCGGCTAAGAATAATGAGAGATCGAGGGAGGTTTAATCGAACAACAGAACAGGAGTTGCTAGGTTTAGCCACTGGTGTCATGGACTCCTATATTAGCCTGGTAGCAGAGTCTTTCTACGCTCCTT
>CALKCV010000151.1 GCA_938083405.1 uncultured Microcoleaceae cyanobacterium
CGTTGGTCTTTTAGTTACTAGAAAAAATAACGTTCGTTTACTTATTTTCGATCCTAAAAAAGAGGAAATTGTCGAATGGAAACCTTAGAACAATTAAGCCAATATAGTCAAAAAATCCAAGATATTCTCGCGGAATATGCCAGCATTCCTTATCATTATGGGGAATTAAAACAAGAAGCGATCGTCAGCGAAGATCGAAATCATTATTTACTCGTTACTCATGGATGGGAAAATGGAGTGAGAGTTCATGGTTGCGTGACTCATTTAGAGATTATTGACGATAAAATCTGGATACATCGAGACGGTTTGGAGGATGGAATTGCCAACGATTTAGTTAGAATAGGAGTTCCTAAAAGTCAGATAGTTATCGGTTTTCATCCTCCAGAGATTCGCGTCCATACGGAGTTTGCCGTTAATTAATTTAATTGCTTTTTCGCAGATATTTCCAAAGGCTTTGTTGCTTTGAACGGAGCGATCGCTCTTCCATAAAAAATCTCAGAAACCGGGTTTTTGGCAAAAACCCGGTTTCTTGGTTCCAGCAACAGGCAAGATGCTAACAATTTAGGGGCGGTCTCCCTGGGACCGCCCCTAATTTTTTGACTTTAATTTTCTTCTGGTTATTCTGGTTTTAATGGGTCGCCTGGGTAGATATTTTCTACTCTATCGATCTCCTGGGGCGGGAGATTTTCAGGAGCATTTACCGGGCGGATAAAAAAGGCGTTTAATCCTAAAGCAATTACTAAAGAAAGTAAGAGCATTTTAGGATTACGGAACAGGAAAGTTATTCCGTAATACCCCTCTTTTTCGTCTTTTACTAATAGGAAATCGAAGCGAACTTTCTTAATCGCACCAGGCAGCCTATATAATACTGAAAGGGATTTGTCTTCTTTCTTTTTCTGGCGATCGCCCCCATCTACTGTCAGAGATTTTCCTTGTTTCTCTGCGAATTCTGCGAGGCGATGGTTTAGCTTGTCAATTCGGCGGTTGAGCCTGCGGAGTTGGTTAATTACAGGGGCCATTTCTTTTTCTAGCTGTTGGGCCATTTTAGAGTTGGTCTCTGGGGTTCCTGGTAGTTGGTTATGGTCGGTCATTGTTGAGAATCTCCTGTTTTTTTCTTCTATAATCAACTTAACTTCCTTTTTTAAGGAGGCTTACAAATGTCTGCAAAATCGTCCTAAATTTATAACAAAATAAATTCGTGCAAAAAATGCACGAACTACAATTTCAGTTTGTGGGTTGGTGCGAAAATTGCACGGTTTAGTAAAACTCATTTGTTAATTGCGAGGTGCTTATGATAAGCAGAGAAAAGTTTGAAAGATTATATGATGAAAAACTAAAGCCTCACATTAAGGAGACTGTACAAGCTTTTTTAAAAGAAGTTAAAACAATGAAGGAACTGGCTGAAATTCTGGACTATCATAGTCATTCGACGGTAAGCCGCCATCTCGAAGAAGCTTGCACTCTTTTTTTAGGGAAGGAAAATAAGCAAAATCATCCTAAATTGGTAGAGGTATTTTACTGGTATAAGCCGGAGTTAGTTGGTTGCGATCGCTGAAATCAACTCGGTATTAAAGAACAATTAAAGTTAGAATCTACGGAGGGAACTGTACCCCTAAAATCTAGTTTTTATGTAGAGCGTTCCCCTATAGAATCTTTCTGTTATCAAACTATTATTCAACCTGGAGCGCTAATTCCAATAAAAGCGCCGAGGCAAATGGGAAAAAGTTCTTTGTTGGATAGAATTATAGATCGCGGTCGGCAAGACGGATATCAAACGGTCCGCTTAAATTTGCGTCAAATATCAGCAGAAAAGTTTGCTGATACTAATACTTTTATGCGGTGTTTTTGCTTTTTAATCCGCAAAGAACTTGCCCTAAATCTTCCACAAATAGACGACCTTTGGGATGACGAAATTGGCGGTGCCAGCGCTACTGGATATTTACAAGCAGTTTTAGAAGGTTTAGAAGTTCCATTAATTTTGGCATTGGATGAAGTGGATAAAGTCTTCGATTATGAAGATGTTTATCAATATTTTTTGCCTTTGTTACGAGCTTGGCACGAAGAGGCAAATAGTCTGGAAATTTGGGAAAATCTGCGTTTGGTTGTGGTTCATTCCACTGAAGATTACGGGCGATTAGATTTGAATCGCTCTCCTTTTAACGTTCGCTCTGCGGTGGAATTGCGAGATTTTTCCTCTGAAGAAATTGCCGATTTGGCTGGGCGACATCGACTTAATTTAACCAGTCACGAGTTGGAAGATTTAAGGGCACTTATCGGCGGACATCCCTATTTGGTGCGGTTGGCTTTTTATAGTTTGGCTCGTGGGGATACGAGTTTGGAAATGTTGTTAGAAAATGCGGCGACGGATGCGGGAATTTATCAGGAGCATTTGCTCCGATATTTGGATATTTTCAATGGAAACTCCGCTTTGAAAGCTTCTTTTAAAGAAGTAATTGTTAGCGAGGAAGCGGTGCAAATAGATTCCCTTCAATCTCGGAAGTTGTACAGTATGGGAGCGATAGTTAAGCAGGGGAATTTGGTGATGCCGCGCTGCCCGCTGTATCGACAATATTTTCGGGAGCGTTTATAATAGTAATTATTGAATCGGTGAAGTAAATATTCGATCCCCCCCAGCCCCCCTTAAAAAGGGGGGAGCCATTTCAAAGTCCCCCTTTTTAAGGCGGACCAACGGGGGATCGAATATTTATTTTTACCTCACTAATTCAATAATTGCTATAATAGTAATTGTCCGAAGCAAGGCTGCGATAAAATTAGTTTATTTTTTTGGTTAAAATATTAAATTAGCCGAAGCAATATATCCATGGTATCTGTTATTAAAAAACCATGTTTAATTCTTATTATCAAGTTGGGGGAAGTTTAAATCGCTTTCAACCTAGTTATGTAAAACGAGATGCGGATTCTGCTCTTACCGATGCTTTGAAAAAAGGCGAGTTTTGTTACGTGCTGAATTCGCGACAAATGGGTAAATCTAGCCTGCGGGTTAGAGCGATGCAAGAGCTTAAAAAAGATGGGTTCAGATGCGCTTCGATGGATATTACTGAAATTGGCAATAATTTCTCTCCAGAAGTCTGGTATAAGGGGTTTGCGCATCAGTTGTTGGGAGTTTTGTCTTTGAGTGGCAAGGTGAAGCTAAAAGATTGGTGGTTAGAACTAGATACGGCGACTCCGGTCCAGCGTTTGGGGCTATTAATTGAGGAAGTTTTACTGATAGATTCTGAGCGTCCTTTGGCGATTTTTATTGATGAAATTGATAGTACGATTAACCTCCATCGAATTAAAGATGATTTTTTTGCTTTTATCCGAAGCTGTTACAATGCAAGAGTGGATAACGAGAATTACGAAAAGCTGACTTTCTGCCTTTTAGGAGTAGCCACGCCGTCGGATTTAATTGCGGACAAAACTCGCACTCCTTTTAATATCGGTACGGCTATTGAGTTGACTGGTTTTACTTTCGAGGAGGCTGAGGATGCTTTGACTCCTGGTTTGGAGGGAAGGGTTGAAAACCCAAAAGCCGTATTACAAAAAGTAATAAATTTGACGGGGGGGCAGCCGTTTTTGACTCAAAAATTGTGCAATCTTATTGTTAATAATGCCGAGAGTTCCAATCCCGATATTCCTCAGTTGGTGGAGAGGTATGTTATTAACAATTGGGAGGGGCAAGATGACCCGGAACATTTGCGGACAATTCGCGATCGCCTCCTCAGAAACGAACAAAATACCAGTCGGTTATTGGGGTTGTATGGCAGGGTTTTGAATTCCGATGTGTCGGCGGATGCTTCCCCAGAAGAAATGGAACTGCGACTGTCGGGTTTGGTGGTGAAAAGAAACGGTTGTTTGAAAGTTTATAATTCTATTTATGAGGAGATATTTAATCGAGATTGGATCGAGGCAGAATTGGATAAACTCCGTCCCTATTCCTCGGCTATTAATGGTTGGTTAAAATCCCAACGCCAAGAAGAATCGCGC
>CALKCV010000152.1 GCA_938083405.1 uncultured Microcoleaceae cyanobacterium
TTGAATATTCCTATCTTTTTGACTCAAATCGATAATTAAAGTCCCCTTGTTGTCCATAGCTTGCAAAGCATTGTGAATCAAATTCGTCCAAACTTGATTTAGTTCGTCTGGATAGCACAAAATTGGAGAAACATCTTCATAATTGCGAATGATTTCTACCCCTCTTTTAATCGAATTTTGATAAAGAGTTAAGATAGTTTCTATGCCATCCATAAGGTTAGCTTCGATCTTTTCGCCTTGGGAATCGTAACGGGCATAGTTTTTCAGAGCAAATACTACTTTCGCGGCGCGATCGACAGCATTGCTGATGGTATTAGTGCTTTGGCGGAGGGTAACAAATTGATAGGCCTTTTCTAAAATATTTCTGCTATCGGGAGCCTTGAAAATAGACGAAAAAGGTTCTAGATCGTCAACGCCGATATCTACTAAAGTATCCGCTATAGCGTCTGCATCCTCAATACTTTCCGATTCTAATTGTTGCCGAAAGCTTCTTTTAATCTTTCTTTGTTCCCTGCTGGATAAGCGAGTTTTGCGCTGGCTATATTTATCCAGTAAATTCAAGAAAAATAACTGACCTTCTGGAGATAGTTTTTGGAAAAATTGAGGTAAGTCTTGTAAAGTTTTTTCCAAAAAATAAGCAATATTTTCTATTGACGATCGAATAGCACCCAAAGGATTATTTATTTCGTGAGCAACTCCCGCTAGAAGTTGTCCGAGGGCGGCCATTTTTTCTGATAGAATTAACTCTTCTTGAGTAGTTTGTAAGTTTTCTAATGCTTGTGAAAGTTCTTCCGTTCTTTCGGCGACTTGTTGTTCTAAATTGCGGTTGTAATCTGCTAAAAACTTCTCAGCTTTTTTGCGTTCCGCGATGTCTTGAAAAGCGGCTATCGCGCAAACAATATTCTTTTGGCCATCATAAATAGGCACCCCCCAAACTTCCAGAGGAATGTTTTTACCCGGCAGGCGGATCTCCATATCGTCAATATTTACGCTTTTACCCTTCAAAGCATTTAAAAGAGGGTCGCGATCGCTCGGATAAATATCCTCGCTATCTGCCAAATAAACTTGATAAAGATGCCTCAAATCTTCCGCCGTTTCGTTACTCACAACTCCCTTATTCAATAACTGCTGCGCCCGAGAATTGACATAATAAGGTTCCCCACTTTTATCTGCTACAAAAACTCCCACTGGCATCGCTTCCAAGATTTGTTTTAGCTTGGCGTTTTGTTCTGCGATTTCTTTCTCTCGATAATAACTATTCAAAGCTTCCTTTACAGTTAAACCCAGATCTTCCGATTGCCAAGGTTTACCTATATAGCGATATAATTTAGCATACTTAATCGCATTCCCAATCGCCTCCAAATCTGCCTGTCCGGTCAACATTATTTTCAGAGTTTTCGGAGAAATTTCATGGACCCGTGTTAAAAATTCATCTCCCTTCATATTAGGCATGATGTAATCGGAAATGGCTAAAGGAACCTCATAACCATCTGCCAATAATTCCTCAAATATATCTAAAGCTTCATCCCCACTTTCTGCCATTTCCAATACATACTCATCCCCTAAAACTCGTGTTAGTTCGACATCCAGACTATCCAAAATAGTACGTTCGTCATCAACACAAAGAATCACATTTTTTTCGCTCATTTTCCCAAACCAGTCTTAATAGCTTCAATTAATCCCTCCGCATCCCAAGGCTTAGACAAATAACGATGCAAATTTGCTTCCGTTTTTGCCCGCTCGATCGCCTCTTCATCCGCTTGACCTGTTAACAATATTTTGATTACATTAGGAAATTTTTCGTGAATTTTAATTAAAAATGCATCTCCCTTCATCCCCGGCATTAACCAATCAGAAACGATGACAATTATCTCAGCATCCTCCTCTTCTAGTTCCTCAATAATTTCTAAAGCCTCATCAGCACTTTCTGCCATTTCATAAGCATACTTATCCTTAAAAGCATTTTGGAGTTGAATTTCCAAACTATCCAAAATTACTACTTCATCATCAACGCATAAAATTGTCGCTTTACTCACGGTTAGTTTCCTCCTTTTAATTTTCTGAATTCACCGGTAATAAAACAGTAAAAGTAGCCGTAGTGGGTTGTAAGTAGTGACGCTCTTATCAGCCACTACCCATTTATTTTATCCAAGCGATCGCTCTCCAACTATAGGCGATTGCCTCCAAATCGCTCCCCAAAAGTCAAACATGAGTTATCATTTTGATGATTTTTTAACGTGGTTTACTAGATACTTAGCGATCGCTTGTAATTCTTTTTTATTATAGGTTTTAATCAACAGCCGGACAGCATCTTTAGGTTCTTTGGGCAGAGTCGCTTGTGCGGCCGCCGCCGGTTTTGCTGCTGGTGCTGGTGTTGCTGCTGGTGCTGTTTCTTTGGCGGCAGAACCAGCGAGCTTTTGCAAATTTTTACTCGGAGTTAAAGAAGCAGCTTTTCCTGCTTGTACTACTTCTCCTGCTTGATTTATTTCTTTAATAATTACTGGTGCGAGGACTTTATAGGAATTTTTAGAATTAGCCATTGCCCTCTTAGCAGTTTCGATTAAAGATTCCCATTTTTCTATACCCGCGCCCAGTTTTAGAAGGCGATCGCTCGCTGCCACTAACTGCTTGCGAGTTGCGGGGGATTCTCCCTGTTTAAAGAACTGCAAAATTGGCTTTAATTCCCCCTTTACTTTCGCCGCAAAATTGGCTGGTATTTTGGGCTTTGAAGCCGCTCCTTTGGCAGGCTTGCCCCCACCAACTAAACTATTGAGTTCGTTTTCTAGATCTTCAAAAAACGGCAAAGCACCTTTGACAATTTCTTCCCCTTCTTCATCGCGCAAACCATAAGGGTCTTGAATTTTTTCTACTAATTCTTTGAGTACGTCATATCCCTTAACAAATTTACTTTCTATGTTATTGTCAATCTCAACGCGATTGTCTTTAATAATTTTGAAACAATCCTCTAATCTATGGGCTATTTTGTTAACGCTCTTAAAACCCAACATCGCTGCTCCCCCTTTTACCGAGTGGGCAGCTCGATACATTTCGTTAACGCTTTCGCTATCTTCCATAGTTGCTTTTAAATCCACAAGCAGATTTTCCAGGGTTTGGAGGTGTTCTTCTGCTTCTAGTATAAATAAACGTTTAATTCTTTCTTCTTGTTCTGATGACATAGCATTTCTCCTAAAAATTTTGATTAGATAGAAAAGATTAAAAGCCCTACAATTCGTCCGATTGGCTATGAATGCCAGTATTTATAAACAGCACTGGCCATTGTAACTACACAGGTAAGAATAGCAGATTCATCCGCATCGAATTGAGGATGATGGAGGGGGTATGATGGTCGATCTTTGCGGCCCACTCCCAGGCGAAACATCATTCCTGGGGCGCGTTGTAAATACATAGAAAAATCTTCCGCCCCCAGAGAAGGTTCTGAGATAATTTGCAGGCGATCGCTCCCCCAAGCTTCCAAAGCTACGGACTCTACCAATTGAGTTAAGCCTGGGTCGTTTTCTACCGAAGGCACTCCCCGCCGATAGTTCATCTCGTATTTAGCGCCGTAACTGTTGCAGACATTGGCCACAATATTTTCGATCCAAGCAGGCAAGTTCTGATGGGTTTCTGGATGGAGCGATCGGACTGTACCCCACAACTTCACGCGATCGGCAATAACATTCGCTGCCCCACCACCGCTAATTTTACCAACGGTCAGGACCACAGGTCTTAAAGGGTTATGAGTCCGGCTAATGGCCTGTTGCAAATTCGTAATTACCATCGAAGCAATCCAAATGGCATCGATGGCTTCGTGAGGGCGGGCCCCATGACCGGACTCTCCAATAATAGTTAATTCTAAATCGTCTGCGGCGGCTGTCAGGACTCCATGACGAATGCCCACCACCCCCGCCGGGATACTGGGATAAACGTGGACTCCCAAAATTGCCTCCACATCTTCCATGGCCCCGTCTTCTATCATCCAGGTTGCGCCACGGGCAATCTCTTCTGCCGGCTGAAATAAGAAGCGGATATTGCCACAGAAAGCGGACCCTAATTTGGATAAAACCATTGCCGTCCCCAATCCTACGGTGGTGTGGATGTCGTGGCCGCAGGCGTGCATGATACCTAAACTACGGGAGGCAAAGTCCAAACCAGTAGCTTCGGTTATTGGTAAAGCGTCCATATCCGTACGGATAGCCAGCCATTTGTTTTGGTTGGCGTTGGCCTTCAGTTCTCCCAAAACTCCGGTTTTACCAACCCCCTCTCGAACGTGGAGGCCGCAGGAGGAGAGGACTCCTGAGACGTAGGCCGCAGTTTGATTTTCCTGGCCGCTTAGTTCTGGGTGGGCGTGGATGTGGCGGCGAATTTCTATTAAGCTGGGGGCGATTTTCGCGGCTATGTCTTTAATTTGTGTCAGCATTGATTCCATTGTTAATTGTCAACCTAGAAAATGTTAATTGTCAATTGGCGGTCGCTCGTACATCTCTATACAAATAAACCCGGTTTTTTCTCTAAACCGGGCTTTTGATATCTCTAATTTTAGCAAAAAACTACGATCTTTCCAAAGCTTCTATCGACTTCGGCACTCCCGCCGTTAATACCTCATTTCCAGTTTCAGTCACTAAAACATCGTCCTCAATTCTAATCCCAATTCCCCGCCAGCGTGCATCGACTTCTGGTTGTTCTTCGGCTGGTTTAATATCCTCTCTAATATAAATCCCCGGTTCCAACGTCAAAACTTGTCCGGGTTGCAAAATTTGAGGATTTTCTCCAAATTGATAAACCCCGGCATCGTGAACGTCTAACCCCAACCAATGACCGACTCGGTGCATATAAAAAGGCTTATATTTCTCTTCTTTAATTATCTCCTCTTTCTCTCCTTTTAACATCCCTAAATCCATCAATCCATCCACAATTACGCCTAAAGCAGTTTCGTTAACTTCTTTATAAGAATTACCGGGCTTCACCTTAGCGATCGCTTCCGACTGAGCTTTTAAAACCAACTCGTAAATAATCTTTTCTTCCGTTGTAAATTTCCCGCTAATAGGAAAGGTTCGAGTAATATCGGCGTTGTAATATTGGTAAGAACATCCAGCATCGATTAATAATAAATCGTTTTCTTGAATTTGCCGTTGATTTTCGATGTAGTGAAGAATGCAAGAATTACTCCCCGATGCCACAATGGAAGGATAAGCGGGAGTGCCGCCTTGACGGCTAAACATATATTCCATTTCCGCTTGAATTTCATATTCGTAGCGTCCCGGTTTGGCAAATTCCATGGCGAAATTATGAGCTTCCACGGAAATATCCGCTGCCTTTCTCATTAATTCTAATTCCGCCGGACTTTTGAGCAGACGCAGGGGAGCGAGTACGGTTCTGGAGTCTTGAATTGCTGTTGGTCCGACTCCTTTTTTCGGATAAACCGCCATTAAGCGTTCCCAGTGTTTTAAGACAGTTTGGTTGAAAGAGCGATCGCTCCCCAAACGGTAATAAATCTTATCGGCTTTTTGTAAATATTGAGGCAGTTTTTCGTTTAACTCCTTAATAGGAAAAACTTCATCCGCACCGTAGAGTTCTTTGGCCGCATCCACCCCAACCCGCAAACCGCTCCAAGTTTCTTTTTCATAATCTTTCGGTCGTACAAATAAAACATATTTATGTTCTTCGTGGTGGGGGGCGAAAACTGCCACCGCCTCGGGTTCGTTAAAACCAGTTAAATAAAAAAAATCGCTATCTTGTCGGTAGGCATATTCGACATCGTTATGCATAATTGCATGGGGAGCGCTTCTAAATATGGCAGTGCCGCTGCCTACTTTTGCCATTAATTTTTCTCGGCGCT
>CALKCV010000153.1 GCA_938083405.1 uncultured Microcoleaceae cyanobacterium
GGGCCGCTCTTTTGAAGATATGTGCGCCCAGATGTATTATAGGGGCAAAATGTTTGGTTTTGTCCACCTCTACAATGGCCAAGAAGCGGTTTCGACCGGGGTCATTAAGGCCATGCGCCAAGATGAAGATTTTGTTTGCAGTACCTATCGCGACCACGTCCATGCCCTGAGCGCTGGAGTACCAGCAAGAGAAGTTATGGCCGAACTTTTTGGCAAGGCTACTGGCTGTTCTAAAGGTCGCGGCGGTTCGATGCATATTTTTTCTGCGGAACATAATGTCCTGGGAGGCTATGCTTTCGTGGCTGAGGGAATTCCGGTTGCCACTGGCGCTGCTTTTCAGAGTAAGTACCGCCGAGAAGCTATGGGAGATGAAAATGCCGACCAAGTAACTGCCTGTTTCTTTGGCGATGGGGCTTGCAATAACGGTCAGTTTTTTGAATGTCTGAATATGGCAACTTTGTGGAAGTTGCCGATTCTTTATGTGGTGGAAAATAATAAATGGGCCATAGGAATGGCTCACGAACGGGCTACTTCGGAACCGGAGATTTATAAAAAGGCCCATTCTTTTGGTATGGCAGGTGTGGAAGTTGATGGTATGGATGTAATTGCAGTGCGGACTGCTGCTCAGGAGGCGATCGCTAGGGCTCGTGCTGGTGAAGGCCCTACTTTAATTGAGGCTTTAACTTATCGCTTCCGGGGACATTCTTTGGCGGATCCTGACGAACTACGGAATAAGGAAGAAAAAGATTTTTGGTTCGCCCGCGACCCCATTCAACGTTTGGCTGCTTATTTGATCGAACATAATTTGGCAGATCGCGAGAAGTTGAAGGCGATCGACAAAAAAATTGAAGAATTAATTAATGATGCGGTTGAGTTTGCAGAAAAAAGCCCGGAACCAGACCCGAGCGAACTGCGCAGATTTATATTTGCTGAAGACGAATAGCAGCTTTTTTTGCAGCATTTAAAGGATGCAAAAAGAGGAAAAAGGAAATTACTAATCCCACTTGCTAATAGCCACAAGCTAAGATTAGATGAACCTAATTTGCTGCCGGATCGAAAAAAAATGGATTTTCGGCAAAAAATTATCGAGAAACCGGGTAATGGTTTTGGGATTATTTGTAAATCTACATTTCCCGGTTTCTTTGACTAAAAAAAGTAGATAGTCATCTTACTAAATGATTCGTGCAAAAAATTAAGCTGTAGGGGCGGTTCGCATTATGGCGATAAATTCCTCAAAAGAGCATTTATTGTACATATCCGAATGCAATGCCGCCGACCCAACGTAGAATTTTCTTGCTTTTAATCTAGTCAAAAAAATAGAAATCGCGAACCGATTGCTATAAGCCAAGCTTGACTATCTCCAGAGGCAAAGTCGCCCAGAAATTGCTGCTGTTAGCGAGAGATATCTGAGAAAATAATAGGTAATTAACCAGGATGGCATTGTAGTAACACGGAAAAGAAACCTACCAGGCCCGAAGGCAAAAACACCATCTTTAACCAAAAACTGGCCCTTTAAGAAAGATAACTATGAAGAAGACAACAAGCACAAAGTCTTGGAAGCAACCAGTAGTCTATTTTTTACTACTATTAACCGGTGCCGCAGGGGCGTTATTAGGGCAGGATTTAATCCTGTCCGATGAGCGAATCTCCTCTGGAGACAAGGCAGAACCAAGCGATCGCTCCATCCCTGTATCCCCTACTAACTCGCCCCGCAGCAACAGTTACGGGGTGGAAATGGCCAAATGGCTATCGGCTAATAACAACATCCCAGGGGAAAACTTTATTGTCGAGGCAGCAGACAGAGTAGGGCCTGCAGTGGTTCGGATCGATGCCTCTCGGAGTGCCAATAACTCCAGGTCAAACAGATTTGGTGGAGAACTTCCGGGGAATTTCGGTCTGGAAAACCCCGGATACCCTAACGGTTCGATAGAAGAGGGCACCGGTTCGGGGTTCATCCTCAGTTCGTCCGGCCATATATTAACTAACGCTCATGTGGTGGAAGGGGCCGAAATAGTGGATGTAGTCCTCAAAGACGGCCGCCAATATCGAGGGGAAGTGGTGGGAACCGATGAGGTGACCGATGTGGCAGTAATCAAAATAGAGGCAGACGATCTGCCAAAGGTGATTTTAGGAAATTCTGAGGAACTAAAACCGGGAGAATGGGCGATCGCTATCGGCAACCCTCTGGGTCTAAATAATTCGGTAACTATCGGCATTATCAGCGCGACCGGTCGTTCGAGTACGGATGTAGGGGTTCCAGATAAGCGGGTCGGTTTCATTCAAACCGATGCTGCGATTAATCCTGGTAATTCTGGCGGTCCTCTCCTAAACGACCGAGGAGAAGTTATTGGCATGAATACGGCCATAGTTAGCGGTGCCCAGGGTCTGGGTTTTGCCATTCCTATTAGTAGCGCTATGCGCATCGCCGATCAATTGATCGTCAGCGGTAAGGCAAAACACGCTTTCCTCGGCATTAATATGCAAACTATCACTGCCGAACTTCAGCGAGAATTTAATAGCGACTTCAACAGCAAGATTCGCGTAAATAGCGATCGCGGTGTTTTAATCCTTCAAGTAATACCCGGTTCTCCAGCAGACAAGCATGGTTTGCGTGCGGGGGATGTCATTCGCAAGCTCGACGATCGAGATATAGATCGTTCGGAAACGGTTCAACAATTAGTCCAAGCAAAGGCAGTGGGCAGCGTGGTGAGCTTGGAAATAGACCGCAACGGTGACATACTTAACTTATTGGTGCCAACAGGAAATTTACCCGAAGAATTTGGAGGTTAATTATAGGAGCTTTTGGAGGTAAGAATAAGAAGGAGGCTGACATTTTGGAAATCGCTCAATTAGGCAATCCGGTTTTGCGCTCCATAGCTGTTCCTATTAGCAATGTGTGGGAAAGACGGGTCCAAAAATTGACCGACGATTTAATCGCAACTGCTATGGAGACTAATGGCGTTGGTATTGCCGCGCCCCAGGTGGCACAAAGCGATCGCTTATTTATCCTAGCTTCGCGCCCAAACCTAAGATATCCCAAGGCACCCAAAATGGAACCGGAGGCTATTATTAATCCCAAAATTATAGCTCGTTCTGATGAAGTGGTTAAGGATTGGGAAGGGTGTTTGAGCGTTCCTGGTATTCGAGGTTTGGTTCCTAGAAGCTCAACCATCGAAGTAGAATATACCAGTCGCGACGGCAAACTCCACAGACAAGAATTCGCTGACTTTGTAGCGCGGATTTTTCAACACGAATACGACCATCTCGAAGGTATCGTCTTCTTAGATCGCGTCGAAACTACGCGGGATTTGATGAGCGAAGACGAATATCAGAAGATGGTAATTGTTAGTTGTTAGTTGTTAGTTGGAACGTTGTAAACTATAGCATTTATTGAATCGGTGAAATACATTTTCGGTCCCCCGTTGCTCCCCCCTAAAAAGGGGGACTTTGAAAAGAACTCAAACATGGCTCCCCCCTAAAAAAGGGGTTCAGGATCGTTCTGGATGTACCTCGGAAGATTCAATAATCGCTATAATAATTAACGACTAACAACGTTCCAACTAACAACGAACAAATTGTTGTGTAATTAAAAGGAAAAAAATGACCATTAATTTAAGCAAAGGCGAAAGAATCAATCTATCCAAAGAAGCACCAGGAATGAAGAAAGCTGGTATTGGTTTGGGATGGGATATCAATGCTACGGACACCGGTTCTGAATTTGACTTAGACGTGTCCGTATTTATGTTAGGAGGAAATGGCAAAATTCCTAACGACAAATATTTCGTTTTCTACAACAACTTAAAATCCCCCGACGCTTCTGTAGAATCTATGGGAGATAGTCGCACTGGTAAGGGAGAAGGCGACGACGAGACTATCAAAATAGATTTGACACAAGTAGATGCTGCGGTTGAAGAAATGTTGTTTGTTGTCACTATCCACGAGGCAGACCAGCGCAGGCAAAATTTCG
>CALKCV010000154.1 GCA_938083405.1 uncultured Microcoleaceae cyanobacterium
GTCGGTTACAGCTTTGACTGTTTCTTGAGGTTTTTGGGGTGTTTTTGCGTTCTGGAATTGCCAATACTCATCTACAATTTCGCGGATATTTTGCCTCTCTAATTCTAGAATATTGCAGTCAATAAATTCTTTAGAGGTTTCTTCGGTTAAAATACATTCCACAATTTGCGCAAAAATGATTATGTCAGTAGAACCGTCTCCAATAATGCCGATATTGCGTTGAATTGCTGTCATTTAATCTTCCCCTATTTTGCAATGTATATTACTAACCGATGGAGCCAGAATACCACAATTCGGCTAATCTATATTTAGGAATGTGAAGGAAGCGCTTTCCATTGAATTCCTCCTCAATAAGTTCTCCCTCCAAAAGCCCGATGTCCTTTTTAAAATTTAGGGATTCAGTCAAGTTTGTAACCTGGCTTTCGTAGTTGCGTTTGTGCAGTGCAAATATATAGACAGAATCCAAATTTTCGTGAAATTCTCGGAGTACGGCAGGACTATGAGAAGTTACAATTAACTGGACGGTAATATCCTTTCGACGGGGGGATGCTGTTTGCCAAAGCCAGTAGAATAATTTCTGAAGGTTGCCAGGATTGATACCATTTTCAATCTCTTCGATTAAGATTAAAGCGGGTGAAGATACAGCAGCAGCAAGGAAAGCAATAGCAGCAGCTTTAAGGAAACCGTTAGAAATCGCATCTGGGGGGAATTTTTTAATTAAGCGATCGCCTCGAACTTTCCCTAGATCGAATTCCCACCAAAACCGAGTCTCATCCCTGCTTACTCCCTCAAATTCTTTATTATTGTCGAAGCTCCTTATTAACTTTAAAAATTTAGAGTAAGCCTTTTCATCTCGATCTTTAAGCTGAAAAATTAACTCTGACAATTTGCCGCCTTCATATCCTAAATACCCTGGATTTTGTATTTCTTTTTCTGCTGGCACAATTCCTTTTAAAAAAGAAGGTTGTAAATGGTAGCTAAAACTGTTAGCAAAGTCGCCAAAGAAAGATTTTAATAACTCTTTATTTTCTGGTTCTAAGTTTTGAGAATTACTAAGAAGCGATCGCAATTCGATGGAGTTAGTTTCTTTTTGATAACCGCTGTTAAACTCAAGAAGATTCGATGTTAATTCTGACCTCAGTTCGAGTTTTTCT
This sequence comes from uncultured Microcoleaceae cyanobacterium, assembly GCA_938083405.1. Taxonomy (GTDB): domain Bacteria; phylum Cyanobacteriota; class Cyanobacteriia; order Cyanobacteriales; family Microcoleaceae; genus CALKCV01. The sequence continues at coordinate 1,155 of CALKCV010000154.1, forward strand.
CGACAACCGACATTCCCGCTAAAATTATCATTTTTATAAAGTTCCATGTAGTATTTGACAAAATGCTTGTTGTGGCTCCACTCAATCTCGACTGACATGGAATCTTCGTCGTTAGCTAAACGATAGCGATGGGGAAAGTAATCTCTTGCGAAAACGCTCCGATCCTGTTGTTTAAAAGGATTACCTCTTCTAACTAATTGAGAAAAATGCTGTATGCCAGATAAAAAGTTAGTTTTCCCAGAACCGTTATTACCAATTAATAAGGTAATTGGTTTGAGTTCGAGAGTAGTTGATTTATTGGTTCTGTAGTTTCTCAGAGTAATTTTGTTAAACATTTTTTTTAGGGAATGGGGAATGGGAAAATTTTACGGAAAATAACGGTAGATTTCTTTGCGGTGTAGCACCCGAGTAAAAACAATGGTTTCTTCCTCAAAGAAAAAACCTATCCGATAATCTCCCACACGAATGCGATAAGCACTTTCCAAGTTTTTTAACTGCTTGAGGCCTTTGATATTTTTCAAGTCTGGCAAACTAGGAATTTCTTCAAAAACTAATGCCTTTATCGACTGGAAATAGGGCGTACTTTTAAGCGCTTTTAGGTCTTTAATAAAACTAGGCTGATATTCCGTATTCATTTGCGTTCTAGTTCTGCTAATGCTGTTTCCATATCCAAAGAAGTTTCGTCTTTAGCTTCCATCATGGCGCGAGAAAGGCCTTCATCTTCCATCGCTTCTAATAAAAGTTCGTAGTCGCTGAAGTCGATCGTAACTTGAGAGATTTTTCCCGCGTCATCAAATATCAATTCTTTGGCAAAAGGATATTCTTGAGTTTTCATATTTCAGAGAGTAATTGTATTTGGTTGTTTGTCATTATAACAATTAATTTCTATAGCAATCGGTTGGTCATCGTGAATCGAAGAGAAACCCGGTTTCTCATGCGAAACCGGGTTTCTGCACCCCAAATTGTTCGCAACCTCCGCACGGATTGCTATATTGCGTGGAGCAAACCTCAACCTAACCAGGCAAGATGCCTGTTCTGCATCCTGCCTGTTCTACGGGGTGTATTATTCTTGATACGCATCCAGAGGCAAACAAGAACAGACGAAATTCCGATCGCCAAAAGCATTATCGACGCGACCCACTGGCGGCCAATACTTATGTTCCCTCGTCCAGGGCGCGGGATACGCTGCCGCGCTGCGAGAATAAGGACGCTCCCACTCGTCTGCGGTCAGCGCTTCGGCGGTGTGGGGGGCGCCTTTCAAAACGTTATTCTCCAGGTCCGCTTTCCCAGACTCTATCTCCTCGATTTCCCGGCGAATAGAAATCATCGCCTCGCAAAAACGGTCTAACTCTTCCTTAGACTCGCTTTCCGTCGGTTCCACCATCACCGTACCCGGTACCGGCCAGGAAACAGTGGGAGCGTGATAGCCGTAATCCATCAGCCGCTTGGCGATATCGTCCACTTCAATATTAGCGGATTTTTTCAGCGATCGCAAATCCAAAATGCACTCGTGGGCGATAAATCCATTTTTGCCTTTGTACAGCACTGGATAATAGTCTTCCAACCGACGGGCAATATAATTAGCGTTCAAAATCGCGACTTCGGTGGCCTCGGTCAAACCCTCGCTGCCCATCATCGCGATATACATCCACGAAATCGGCAGAATGCTGGCGCTACCCCAAGGCGCCGCCGAAATAGCACCCAGACTTTCCTTGCCTTCCTGCGGCACTACAGAATGCCCGGGCAAAAACGGCACTAAATGAGACATGACACCGATCGGACCCATACCCGGACCGCCGCCGCCGTGGGGAATGCAGAAAGTTTTGTGCAAGTTCAAGTGACAAACATCTGCCCCGAAATCTCCCGGACGGCACAACCCGACTTGAGCGTTCATATTCGCGCCATCCATATAAACTTGACCGCCGTGGGCGTGAACCAGGGCGCAAATTTCCCGGATGC
>CALKCV010000155.1 GCA_938083405.1 uncultured Microcoleaceae cyanobacterium
TATCTAAATCGCTAAAGCGATTACTACAAGCGAGCTAAAAAGCAAAAACAGTAACTTATGGGTTTTTAAAATGACGGAATTAAGGCAAAATTTAATTACTAAAGACTGGGTAATAATTGCTACAGATAGATCGAAAAGACAGGATGAGTTTAGCCAAATCAACAAACACCAAATAGTTATCCCCTCCTATAAAAAGGATTGCCCGTTTTGTCTGGGGAACGAAGAGCTAACCGGACCAGAATCTTTTCGTTTAAACGATGCTAGCGGTTGGAAAGTTCGGGCAGTTCCTAACAAATATCCCGCTCTATCTCCAGAAGGCGAACGAGTTAGAAATATAAATGGAATTTTCCGATCGCTCTCTGGCGTGGGGCACCACGAAGTCATCATAGAAAATCCGCGCCACGACCTAACAACTGCTTTGATGGATGTAGAAGATGTAGCTAATATTATCAAAGTTTATCGGCAGCGATATTCAGAAATAAGAAAAGACCGCCGGGTGCAAACTATTATGATTTTTAAAAATCACGGCAAAGGAGCCGGGACTTCATTAGAACACCCCCACTCCCAGCTAGCTGCTACGCCAGTTGTGCCTTATGAATTGCGGGTTCGCATCCAGGAGGCGATGCGGTACTTTGACGATATGGGAGAGTGTCTTTTTTGTCGAACTTTAGCGGAGGAATTGGCGGCGGGGGAGAGAATAATTTTTGAGAGCGAACATTTTGTTGCTTTTATTCCTTATGCAGCACTTTCGCCGTTTCATATCTGGATTTTCCCCCGCCGACATTCTTCATCTTTTGACGAGATTACCGATGAGGAAATGCTCGATTTGGCTGTAAATCTCAAAACTGTTTTAAGGAAAATTTATGTCGGTTTGAACAACCCAGACTACAATTATAATATTCGCTCCATTCCTACGGACGAAGTAAGAACAGATTATTTTCATTGGTATATTGCTATAGTGCCTCGGGTTTCTCTTACAGCAGGGTTTGAGTTGGGCAGCGGAATGTTTATTAATACTTCTCTGCCTGAAGAAAGTGCGGCTTTTTTGCGTTCTGTTAATATTGAAAGTTGTTAGTTGTTAGTTGTTGGTTGAGAATCGGCTATAGCAATCCGTTGGTCTTATGCGATACTTAGAAACCCGGTTTCTCAAAGAAACCGGGTTTCTGGTCCAAGCTCATATCTCTCAATTGCCAATTGTTAATTCCCTAAAAAAATATGCTACGCTATCTCAAATCGAATTCTAGGGTAAGGATTAGCAAATGACAAAAGTAAGAGTAGGACTATTATTCGGCGGATGTTCTGGGGAACACGAGGTCTCCATCAATTCTGCAAGGGCGATCGCTAAGGCACTACAGGAGGGGCCCAATGCAGAAAAATACGACATCCTACCGATGTATATTCAAAAGGATGGTCGGTGGCGATCGCTCGATATCGCTCAAAAGGTTTTGGAATCTGGCAAACCTCTACCATCTCTGCCAGAAGGCGAGGAGAAGATCGAAAGCCAAACTGGTTCGGACTTAGCGATGGATACTTCGTCGAGTCTTTGGCAAACTCCCTCCCAGGCAGGAGAGATAGATGTTTGGTTTCCGGTCCTCCACGGTCCTAACGGGGAAGATGGCACGGTTCAAGGGTTGCTTCAATTAATGCAAGTGCCTTTTGTGGGTTCTGGGGTATTGGGTTCGGCCATGGGGATGGATAAAATTGCGATGAAAATGGCTTTTGCTAGCGCGGGGCTGCCCCAGGTAAAGTATAAAACGGTGACGCGATCGCAGGTTTGGTCCAATCCTTGCGTGTTTCCGAAACTCTGCGACGAGATAGAGGAGGAGATAGGTTATCCTTGTTTTATCAAACCTGCTAATTTGGGCTCGTCGGTAGGAATTTCTAAGGCGCGATCGCGTTCTGAGTTGGAAACTGCTTTGGATAGTGCTGCGAGTTACGATCGCCGTTTAATTATCGAGGCGTCCGTGGAAGCTAGAGAATTAGAATGTGCTGTCTTAGGCAACGATTTTCCTAAAGCTTCGGTGGTTGGAGAGATTAGTTTTGAGGGGGATTTTTACGATTATGAAATTAAATACACTCAGGGGTTAGCGGATCTGTTCATTCCCGCCCCAGTCAGCGAGGCGATCGCTTCTCAAATTCAGGATATGGCTGTTAAGGCTTTTTTAGCGATCGATGCTGCCGGTTTGGGGCGGGTTGATTTTTTCTACGTTGAATCTACTGGAGAAGTATTAATTAATGAAATTAATACTTTTCCCGGTTTCACCGCCACCAGTATGTATCCTCGACTTTGGGCGGCAAGCGGCATTTCTTTCTCGGAGTTGGTCGCTAATTTAATCGATCTCGCCATGGAAAGGCATTCTCAGTAATCGGGGAAATGCTTAAGGGACGCTAAAATCAATAATTAGACTGTAGGTTGGATGGAACCCAACCAGTTGGTATAAAGCGATATTTGAGAAACCCGGTTTCGGGGACGATACCTTCGCCAGCATCCAGATTTAAGAAACCGGGTTTTTTTAAAAAACCCGGTTTCTGGCGGGCGAGGAAGGCCCTAAAACTTGTAGGTATTTTCGTTTTGGCTAAGGTATTCTTTAAGAAACCGGGTTTCTTGCCCCCACTAACGTTCCTTCAACCAACTTTCCAAATCCTCCAGACTGTTAAAATCCAAAATATCCTCTGTTAAACTTTCCAAATCTTCCAAAAGCAAGCCTTCAACTTGAGTGGTTATTGTTCCAGGAATTTCTCCAAAACGTTTTTTAAGAAGACGGATAACTAGAGCGATCGCTTCAGATAAACGTCCTTTTGCTTCCCCTTTGGCTTCCCCTTGTTGTTCCGCATAAGTTATCCGCCCTTTTTCATCTTGCAATGCGATTCCCCGTTGCTCTACTATTTCTAATTCTTCTGGGGTCATGTTAACAGAGTTGGCAATATTTAAAGCCATTTCTATTTCTTCAACTTCCCCCAAACTCTCCGGGATAGCGTCCAAACTGGAAGTTTCTTTGAGAAAATAAATCCACTTATCAGTCAAAGTATTTAACTCTGACAAGGTTTTCTTAAACTTCGGCAACTCTACAAAAATTAGCTGCAATTCGTCATCGGGATATTTCCAGTTTTTTTCCCGGTGCTTAAAGACAAATGGATTGATAACATCAGGCTTGTCTTTAAACAAAATAAAATCCGTAATAGTTAAAGCAATAGCCGGATTTAATAAAGGATAATCCTCTCCCGTTTTTAATTGGTTGCCATAACCTTTAACTAAATTGTACATTACCCGCTTGCTAAAAGCAGTCATCCGCGCTACTTGCATTTCAATAACTACCAGAGAACCGTCAACTAACACTGCTTTTACATCCAAATAAGTATCTTTTAAAGTTATGGTCTTACCGGGATTATAAGGATTGATAATTGTTAAAGATTTAATGACTTTTTCTCCGCCATAAATTATGGCATTGAGGAAGCTAATTAAAATGTCTTTGCTTTGTTGCGAACCGAAGATCTTTTTAAAGGCATAATCGATTTTGGGACTGATGAATTTCATGGTGATTTTTTCTCCAGTTAATAGGCTCGATCGCAATTAATAATTTCCCAATTAT
>CALKCV010000156.1 GCA_938083405.1 uncultured Microcoleaceae cyanobacterium
GTTTATTTCCGCAGCAACTTGTAATAAAACGCTTTGGGGAAATCTATATTTTTTCTCTTCTTGTAATTTAGAATAACTTCCGAGAGAAAATCGACTAATTCTGAAGCAGTGACCATCATTTCATAACTTAATTCCGAATTGTTATCGAACTGAATTCGGCAACGGTTTAAATCCGAGGGTAATAAGCTGTTACTCGACCAACTAGCCACAAAAGGGATATTGTCAGCCCCTATTATTTGTCGTTCTCCTTCTAAATTACCTTGTTGATAAAGACCCATAGCGTCCGGCAGATATTTGCGCTTTTTATCATTAAAATAAGGCATGAAAATCCCAACCAACTGCGGTGGCGCTGGCTTAATATTATCCAGGCTAGTAGTTCCTTGATGCGAATTGGTTGTTGTAGTTTTACTCCCTACCATGTTCCCCGATCTCCTATTATTTGATTTATTTTTTTCTGTTATGAAAGCTTTTCATATAGAAGCAAAACATCGCTAATCAATAATTAATAATTAAGCGAATCCAATTAATGGAATATTACTTTTATTGCACGATCGCTGCGAAAATACATTTTTATTTAATTTCTGCCTGCCTAAGTACTTAGAGTCATCGCAAGTCGTAATGGCTAATTCCATCGTAACCCAGATGTTAAATTCACCTGCACCCTTGGGTTGCTAAATTACGTCACCAACGCCATTTTAGCTTTGATTCGAGCGATAAAATCGTGGTAATTCATAACTGGTTTAGCAATATAGCCATCGGCACCGCTTATTTTGATAAAATGTTCGGCATCGTTTTGGGTGCCGAGGGCTGTTACTAAAATAACAGGCACGTGTGCGGTATTGGGATTTGCTTTTAACATTTTGGTTATTTCTATGCCATTAATAGGCTTTCCTTTGTAAAAACTATTATCCAAGCAAACATCCATAAGAATAACGTCCGCTTGTCTGGAAGTAGCCATATCCATCACTTCTTCCACATTTTCGCTATGTTTTGTATTAAAACCGCCGCGTTTGGTGAGAATTTTTTGGAAAATTTGCCAGTTAGTCTCGTTGTCTTCTACAACTAAAACTGTATTCATAAAACCTCGTATTAGAGCTATTGAGTTAACTAAACTCCTTTTACTATTATTTTGCTACATAATCCAGCAATTGGCAATAGGGATAAGTTCAGGAATTTTAGCTAGGAGAACTAATGTAAAAAACTGAGATAGGATAAAAAAGTATGGAAAAGTTCAGGTTGACTGAAAAATCGACATATTTGCAACTATAAGGCCATGAACTTTGAAGAAGCTTTCCGGTTTGCAGACCAAATGGCTCACGCTCGCACGGGAAAACACCTTAACGACGCTCAAAGGGCGGTAGTCTGGGGAACTTTGCAAGGGCAGAAATATGAGGAAATTGCCAGGGATTACCATTGCACCGCGCAATACCTCCAACAAGATGTGGGCCCTAATCTCTGGAAGTTGATTTCCAAAGAGTTGGGAGTTAAGGTCAACAAAAAGAACTTCAAGACAATCCTCGAACTCTACTACTCCCAAGATAGGTCCAGAGCCCCCAACTTTCCCATTAATAATGGCCCTGGTATAGACTTGGGCGAAGCGCCCGATGTCCCATTTTTTTATGGCCGCAGCACAGAATTGCTCCAACTGGAAAAATGGGTGGTTTCGGAGGGGGCGCGAGTGGTGGCCCTGTTGGGCATGGGTGGCATTGGTAAGACGACTTTATCGGTAAAATTAGCGGAAAAAATTCAACATTATTTTGATTTTGTTTGCTGGCGATCGCTCAGAAATGCCCCTCCCCTACCAGAGATTTTAACTGACATAATTCGCTTAATCAGCAAGAGTCCAAACGATACTTTACCGGAACACCATTACCGTCAAATTTCCCGACTAATAGAATTAATGCGGTCCCACCGCTGTCTGATAATATTAGACAACATCGAATCAATTCTTCAGCCGATAAATTTAGCGGGACGGTATTATCCTGGCTATGAAAATTACGGAGAACTATTCAAGCGAGTTGGCGAAACAAATCATAAAAGTAGTTTGATCTTCACCACTAGAGAAACACCCAAAGAAATAGCAAATTATGCCAGCAACAACCCTAAAGTTTGCACCTTGCAATTAAAAGGTTTAGAAGAAACTGACTGTCAAGAAATAGTCTCCAGAAAAGGTTTATCGATCTCCGAAGAGATCGGGCATAAATTAGTAAAGCGTTACGCGGGCAATCCTCTGGCTTTAAAAATAGTTACTACCACGATTCTTGATTTATTTGGGGGAAATATTGCCGAGTTTTTAGAACAGATAGAAGAAGGCACTGCAGTTTTTGGCGGTCTGAGCGATTTATTAGAAGAACAACTCGATCGCCTCTCGGATTTAGAAACAGAACTAATGTATTGGTTGGCAATTAATCGCGAACCAATTTCCCTCGCCGAATTACAAAAAGATATTATCTCCCCCGCCGACCCCACGGAATTAATAGAATCCTTAGAATCTCTAACCAGGCGATCGCTAATCGAAAACAACTCGGGTTTATTCACCCAACAACCAGTGGTAATGGAATACGTCCTCAAACAATTAATCGAAAAAATAGTAACAGAAATAAAGACAGAAAGCCCAAATTTATTAATAACTCACGCCCTAGTAAAAGCCCAAGCCAAAGACTACATCCGCGAAAGTCAAATCCGCGTAATTCTCCAACCTATTGCCCAAAAACTATCTAATATTTATAAATTTGCCGACAGATTAGAAGCACAAATTAAACAAATATTATCCAGACTAAAACTTACCTCAAGAGAGTTTTCTGGATACGGAGGGGGGAATCTTATTAATTTGTGCGATCGCCTCAAAATAGACATCAGCGGTTATGACTTCTCCGAGCTGCCAATTTGGCAAGCATACCTCCAAGACGCGAACTTACATAACGTCAATTTCGCCGGTGCCGACTTATCGAGCTCGGTATTTGCCAAAACTCTAGGAAACTATCTGGCGGTAGCTTTATCGAGCAACGGAAAATTAGCGACCGCAGATGCAGAAGGCCGAATATTTTTGTGGCAGGTGGCAGATGCTGGGCAATTACTAGCCTTTGCAGGGAAAATAGGGGCAACGAGATCGATAATTTTTAGCAGAGACGGCAAAACCTTAGCTACGGTAGGCGAAGATCCTATTGTCAGACTGTGGGATACTGCCACTGGAGAATGTATCGATAAATGGAAGGGGCATAGCGATCGCATCAACTGCATCGGTTTCAGCGCCGATGGAGAAATAGTCGCCACGGGCAGCGACGACGGTACTGCGAAATTATGGGCTATTAATTCGGGGCAATGCCTTAGAACTTTACAAGGCCATACCTCGGCGGTTCGCGGTTTGAGTTTTAGCCCGGAAAATTCCCTCTTGGCAACTTGCAGCGACGACCAAACCGCCAAACTATGGGATGCGACAACGGGGGAGTGTATTTCTACTTTTCTTAGCAATACCAGCTTAATTTTGGCGGTGGGATTTGCCGAAGACAGGGAAGAGGAGGAAGAGTGGAGGGCGATCGTCTGTAGCAGCGACGATCGCACTGTGAGATTGTGGGATATCCAAACGGGGGAATGCGTCGGCATTCTCGACGGTCACGCCGACTCGGTGTGGGCGATCGCTTTTAGTGCCGACGGTCGCCTACTCGCTACCTGCAGCGACGACCGGACTGTGAAATTGTGGGTTCTTAATAGCAGCGCTTGTATCAAAACTTTGGCAGGGTTGGAAAGTCAGGTCTGGTCCGCTGCTTTTAGCCCCAACGGAAAATTACTCGCTACTGGTAACGTCGAAAGAATCGTCCAGTTATGGGATGTCGCCACGGGTCAACGTCTGAGAACTTTGCGCGGCCATACCCATCAGGTTTGGTGTGTTGCCATGAGTCCTGGGGGCGATGTTTTAGCTAGCGGTAGCGACGATCGCATCGTGAGGTTGTGGGATGCGGCGGCGGGTCGATGTCTCAAAAGTTTGCGCGGCCATAATGAGTGGGTTTGGTCCGTCGCTTTTAGTCCCGATGGGGAGTTTTTGGCAAGCGGTAGTTACGATCGCACGGTCAAACTCTGGAAGGTTGACACTGGGGAATGTTTGCAGAGTTTAAGGGGTCACAGCGACCGGGTACAAGCGATCGCTTTTAGCCCCAACGGGGAAATTTTGGCAAGCGCTAGCGACGATATGACTGTTAAGCTTTGGTTGGCGAGGACCGGAGAATGTCTCCACACTCTGACAGGACATACTCGCTGGGTCCAGGCCGTCGCTTTTAGCCCGGACGGTCGCTTCCTCGCAAGCGCCAGTCAGGACCTCACTCTTAGACTATGGGATGTGACGGCGGGGGAATGTCTCAATAGTTTCGGGGAAGGTAGCGATCGAATTCGTTATCTAGCCTTTAGTTCCAGACTTGCTTCGGAACTTGTTATTGCTAGCTGTAGCGACTATCGAAGTGTGAAATTATGGGATGGCAGAAGCGGGCAATGTATCAAAAGTTGGCTTTGCCCGAGAGAGGAGGTTCATGGTGTTTGTTTTAGTCAGGGCGATCGACTTTTGGTCGCTGCCAGCGACGACCGACAGGTGGAGTTGTGGGATTTTTATGGGGAAAAATGCTTGCAGGTTTTCTCGGGCCATAACAGCCCCGTTTGGTCCGTGCATTTGAGCGACAATGGTAAGATTTTGGTTAGCGGCAGTCACGATCGCCTCCTAAAAATTTGGGAGGTTGATACTGGGGAATGTCTGAAAACTTTCAGGACCGATCGCCCTTATGATGGCATGAATATTACAGGCGTTAAGGGCATAACTTCTGCGGTGAAAGCTACTATAAAGGCTTTGGGGGCGATCGAGGGTTAGTTCCGTTTCTTACATTTTACATTTTCTAGAAGTCGCGGCATCTTTATAAAATCTTCACAAACAACGTTTGTGTTTCCTGCTAAACTCAAAAGAGACACCAGAATAAATCTTCTTTTGCGTAGTTTGAGTGAAGTTTCCCTCGAACCTAGTTTGAGCGGGCTTAACCGCAGAGTCAGGGTGCATTAATAATATCGAGTACGGTCGGTGGAAATATTATTACTGGGACTTAGAATATGAGACTAATCCTTTTAGTTTGCTCTGACCAGTAACAACATAAGCAGCAAAATTGATAGGGGTTTTAACGGGTGAATAATAAAAGTGGAGCCCTGGCTATGATTAATTCTAACGATCTTAATTCTAATACCTACAATCGCAAACATACTTCCCAAGAGCAGTTGTTTTACAATGGCATTAAAGCTCTATCTAAGCAGGATTCTACTGCGAAAATAATTGACGATTTTAGAAGTGTTTTGATTGAGGGTAAGGGCGAAGCTAATCCTCAATTATGGCAAGCAATATCTCAACTTGTAGATGCCCATGGCATCGATAAAGAATTTAATTTTATTCTCAATAGAAGTTGCTACATTATTATTAATAATTGGCTGCAAAATTCTAAATTGCAGGGTGCAATTTCAGAATTAATAGACTTATTTGAGACAATCCCGACGGGGGTTCCTTTCTGCTGGACGGAACAGCGTTTGCGTACTTTAAATCATAATTTTATTAAGAGCGAACAATATTTTGCTTTGCGACGTTTGGCTCATGTCTTCCGTCATAAGGTGGTAGTAGAAAATACCGATATTTCTAAGGAAAAACCTTTAGAGAGTTTTATCAATCGCTATCCTTGTTTGTACCCCCATAGTTTTTTAACAGATGAAAGTAGCGATCGCGAACGACAAGAAATTAGAATCATAACCAACCAAGCTCAACAACAATACGACAGAGATTTAGCTAATTTTGTTAACCAGCAAAAACAGCCTAACTTCTCTAATGAGGTGAAAAATCCTACCCTCCTTAGCAAGGAACAAATAAATCTGGCGATCGAACATTTTACGGGCAAAGTTGATGGATTTAATACTTTCAAAGATTTAGCAGAAAAGTTCCTCGCCTATTGTCGCAAACTCCGTTCTTATCGCAGTTTTAAAGAAGGTTTGTACGAATATCTGACCGTCTCCATCGACCCGAAATACGGCAAGGGTCAATTTAGCAAGAAATTATATAAGCACTTACAAAATACTTTACCTCATAACGACAGTCAAAAACCGAGCGAATTTCTCTTTGTCGGTACTTGTAGGAAGTTATTAAATTTTCTGGTAGTAGAGAGTGTCGAACAACCAAAACATTATGTTTTTTACGACATGGTTAACAACCTCGGAAGTGTTTTTACTATCGGGATTTTGTTGAAAATTGTCTTGTTTTGTCCGAAGGTAAAACCCTATTTAGAACAACAGTTTGCAATTTTGTTTCGGCACTATCAAGCTTGGACTAAAAGTCAAGTTTGGTGGTTTGTGGAATCTCTGGAAAATCTCAATTTGGCATTGGCTGTTAATTTTAATTAACAATTAACAATTAACAATTAACAATTATTAATTTATGAATCTCTTCCAACTCAAAATTGTCTCGTTAGTTTGGGGCGTTCGCGCAGCGTTGCGGATGCAAAATCGCTCTTCTTTCCACCGCAATAATTGACTGACATTACTTCCAATTATTCCCGGCATTCCCATCGCTTTTCGCGGCG
>CALKCV010000157.1 GCA_938083405.1 uncultured Microcoleaceae cyanobacterium
GAGCGATCGCTTTTTTTTTGAGAAAAGGCGATCGCTCTTTTGAAAGTAGGTGCATCGGGGTTGGGGGACGGGGATATACCCCAAACGGTGATAAATTCAGTTGGAACGTTGGCAGAAAAAGAAAAAGTCGGTTCGCAAAAAAAAGTAAGGTGCGCGCTGCACACCCTACAAACGAGAAATCAACCCTTGCCAGTAATAGCATCTGCATAAGGATCTGGGAGAGCTTGTTGTATCTCAAAAGAATCGCGAGATCTTCCAGGTGGGTTTGGGTTATTCGCTCTTTTTTTAACCGTCTCCCCTCGCCGACTGTAATCTTGCAATCTCACTAACTCGTCTTGATAGAGAGCGATAATTCTCCCCAGAGACAATGCCACCTGTTCCCAACTCTCATCATCGACAATTTTATCTGCTATGCCTTGGAATAAATCTCCCTTTTGGTTATTTTTCACATACTCCCGCAAAAGCTTGCCCGATTTTTGCGTCGCTGCTTGATACGCCTCGCCATCGGACCACCATAACCCCGGCTGGTTTAACAGCCAGGTTAAAATATATTCTTGGGCGTGTTGCTCCTTAACCCACGTTGCCAGATATTTTAATTCATCCATAACTTTATTATTTACTGTTGGTTTATAAATTGTTTTCGGGGCTGGAGGTCGCTGCTAGCTCCAAATTCGCGATCGCCACTTTTCCTCAACCTCGCGGACTACAACTCCAACAGCCCAAAATCTCCCCAAACAAAATTATAAGCCCCAATGCGTCCATTTTTACCTGGGACATTTGTAGCCAAATATACTCAAAATCTTAAAAAAAACCTTATGAAGCAAAGGAGCCAAAAAATTCACCTGTAATCTAAATAGACAGAATTAACGAATTAGACAGAAAGGACAATAGGTAAATTTATGGGACAACAATTTGGCGTTATCGGCCTCGCCGTTATGGGCGAAAACCTAGCTCTAAACGTAGAGAGCAAAGGCTTTCCCGTGTCAGTATATAACCGTACTAGCTCCAAAACCGAGGAGTTTATGCAAAAGCGGGCCCAAGGCAAAAACGTAAAAGCGGCCTACTCTCTCGAAGAATTCGTCCAATCTCTGGAGCGGCCCCGCAGAATCCTAGTAATGGTCAAAGCCGGCAAGCCAGTGGATGCTGTAATCGAGCAGCTAAAGCCCCTGCTGGACAAAGACGACACGATCATCGACGGCGGCAACTCCCTCTTCCAGGATACCGAACGCCGCACCCAAGACCTAGAAGCTACCGGACTCGGCTTTGTGGGCATGGGAGTCAGCGGCGGCGAAGAAGGAGCATTGTATGGCCCGAGCATGATGCCCGGAGGCACCAGCAATTCTTATAAAGAATTGGAGGCAATTCTAACTAAAGTAGCGGCCCAAGTAGATGATGGCCCTTGCGTCACCTACATCGGCCCCGGTGGTGCCGGTCATTACGTTAAGACAGTCCACAACGGCATCGAATACGGCGATATGCAGCTTATCGCCGAAGCTTACGACCTGCTCAAAAATACTCTGGGACTTAACAACCAGCAAATCCACGAAATTTTCGCAGAATGGAATACCACCGACGAGCTCAATTCCTTCTTAATCGAGATTACCGCCGACATCTTTAAAAAGAAAGACTCGGAAACTGACGGCTATCTCGTCGATAAGATTATGGACTCCGCCGGCCAGAAGGGAACCGGTCGTTGGACCGTGGTTGGTGCTTTAGAATTAGGAGTTTGCATTCCCACTATTACCGCAGCAGTTAACGGGCGCATCATCTCCGGTTATAAAGAAGAGCGCGTCGCTGCTTCCGAGCAACTGACAGGCCCCACGTCAAAATTCGACGGCGATACCAAGGATTTTATTAACAAAATCCGCGATGCTTTGTATTGTTCTAAAATTTGCTCCTACGCTCAAGGCATGGCGCTGTTGAGTGCGGCATCTAAAGAATACAATTACAATCTCAATTTGAGCGAGATTGCTCGGATCTGGAAGGGTGGCTGTATTATTCGCGCCGGCTTCTTGAATAAAATTAAGGATGCTTTCAATCAAAATCCCAGCCTGCCCAACCTGTTACTGGCACCGGAATTTAAGCAAAGCATTCTCGATCGCCAGGATGCGTGGCGCGAAGTTTTGATGACTTCTAATAAGTTGGGCATTCCCGTCCCAGCTTTTAGCGCTTCCCTAGATTATTTTGACAGCTATCGGCGCGCTCGTCTCCCCCAAAACCTCACCCAAGCTCAACGGGATTATTTCGGCGCTCATACCTACGAACGTCTCGATAAGCCTCGCGGCGAATTCTTCCACACGGAGTGGACTAAGTAATAACTCATTCCTAAGTTCAACTAGGAATCCTTGTTGTCCCCGTAGAGATTTTTACTCAATCTCTACGGGGATAATTTATTTTTTAAACAGTTCTATTTTTATAATTGGGGACGAACAATTATGTTGAGTCGGGCAAATCATCCTCTTCTGGCAAATTTTGATTTTCTTGTTGCGACATCTCTGATATTATTAAACTTGGCTCAAATTTCCTATCTTTAGCCCTTTCTCCAACCATAATAATTACAACTAAAACGAACGTTAATAAAAACATTCCCCTAAAATTCATCCCAAATTCCCCTCGTATTTCAAAAGTTGAGTGCCCCTCTACTAATTGGCGTTATTAAGCGCCATTTTTAAGGGACTTTAGAAGCTAAGAGGCCCGAAGCGACCTTTTTTCAAACCCTCTATTAATCTCTCAGGAGGAAAAGCGCTTTTTTTACGTTTGAAATCGGTTTTTGTAATAAAAATTTACATTGCTAATTGCTAATTGCTAATTGCCCCACCGATCGCCCCGGACCGTACTTTCATACAAAATCCGTGGCTAAATCGTCAATTACGCATTACCTATTACCTATTACTTATCAATAAAAAATATGGGAACTAGAATAGAAAATCTGCAAGTAACAAAAGTAGTAGATGGCGATACTATTAAAGTCTCGCTTAACCATAAGCGAGAATCTTTGCGACTCGATTATGTCGATACAGAAGAAAGTTATGCGGAAGGTTCCAAACCAGTTACCGATGCGGGTAAAGCTGCAACGCTAATGGCAAAAGAATACTTCGCTTTACCTAACGATAACCTAACAACAGTCGATATAGAATTCGACGGCGACGAGCCCGTAGAAGTTTGTTTGGAAAAATATCGCGACCACCAAGGCCGTCTCATTTGCTACGTTCATAAAGACGGGGAAAATTATAACCTGAAATTAATTCAAGAAGGATGGAGTCCCTACTTTTCTAAGTACGGTTATTCTCGCATTTATCATGGGGAAATGCTGGCAGCAGAAGCCTTAGCTCAAGCTAATAATCTGATAATTTGGAACCCCGCTACTAATATAAAAAGTTCCAGTCGAAACTATCAACTGCTCGTTCCTTGGTGGGGGTTGCGCGCCGGTATTGTCGATCGCTATCGCATTGATGGCATTCCTGCTGGAGCGTTAGCGGTGCGGTTGGACTATCCGCAGATTTTAGCAGCGGCAGAAAAGGGGGAATTTGTAACTCTTTTTTACGACTTGCAGGGGGGAATTACTAAATGGTTGGATAACGGCGCTTTGATTTTAGATGGCGCTAAAAACCGTTGGATAAAATTATGGATTCCCGACGCTAAAAGCAAGACCATGAGACCTTTACTCAGGTTATTAAAAAATCGTTATTTCGGTCTGGGGCGAGGTTACGTTTATATCAGCGGTAAGGTCGAGATGTACAGGGATAAACCGGAAATTATTCTCAAAGATATTAGCCAGCTTTCCGATTTTCCGCCCCAGAGGATAAAAGCTTCCGTGTTACAATCGGAAGGGAAAAATTTTGGTGCGTAGAAAAAGTTACTTTGGAGGAAGAAAAAATGGCTAAAATCCTAGCTTTTGCGGGAAGCGCCCGGGAAGGTTCTTATAACAAACAACTGGTGCGAGTGGCGGCAGAAGGAGCTAGAAAGGCAGGAGCAGAAGCGACTTTTTTAGACTTGCGCGATCTGCCGATGCCGTTATTTGATGAAGACCTGGAAGCGAAAGAAGGAATTCCGGCAAACGCACGGAAATTTAAAGATTTATTGAAAGCTCACCAAGGCTTGTTAATTGCCTGCCCCGAATACAATAGCTCTATTACGCCCCTGCTGAAAAATGCGATCGACTGGGCCTCCCGCCCGGAGGAGGGGGAACCGATGTTAGCTTGTTTCCGCGATAAAGTAGCGGCGATAATGAGCGCCTCTCCAGGAGCGTTGGGAGGTTTGCGCGGTTTGGTTCACGTCCGCGACATTTTGGGCAATATCGGCGTCCTGGTACTTCCCGACCAAAAGGCTATTCCTAAAGCTTTTGAGGCTTTTAAGGAGGATGGCAGTTTAAAGGAACCCAAGCAACAAGAAGCAGTGGAGAAGATCGGCGCGAAGGTGGCGACGGTATTGGCAAAGTTGACGGTTTAGTAGTGGTAGATCGTAGTAATCGCAAAGCGCGATTTCTCAATA
>CALKCV010000158.1 GCA_938083405.1 uncultured Microcoleaceae cyanobacterium
GTTGTCATTTATTGCTACCCAATGACAGGTCAGCCTGGTATTGCGCTGCCTGATGGATGGGATGAGATTCCAGGAGCAAGAGGCTGTACGCCACAATCCTGCGCTTTTCGAGATATTTACAAAGATCTCGGTGAATTGAAAACGCAAGTTTTTGGTCTTAGTACGCAAAGCACTGAATATCAAGTGGAAGCCGCAGAGAGACTGCATCTACCATTTGAGCTTTTGAGCGATTTTGATTTGAGTTTTACCAAGATGCTTAAGTTGCCAATGTTTGAGATAGACGGAATGCAACTAATCAAACGAATTACTCTAATTGTGGAAAATGGCAAAATTATCAAAATTTTTTATCCGGTTTTCCCACCTGACAAAAATGCTGATGAAGTTGTTGAGTGGTTGAAAAGCAACCGCGTATAACATTATGATGAACCAGAACGAAGCATACCAGCTAAGAGGGGAGGAGAACAATTTAACAATTATGTCTGTCATTTCCTTACCACTAAAAACTAATCCTAGGTTAACAGCAACATACCCCGAATATAAACAGGAATATCGTTACGAAGAATATTAGAAACAACTGATAACTGGAGCGAACGCTCAATTACCAAAACACTACTTTCCTAAAATCCAAAATATTAAGAATTTACGGTGACTACAATGATGACTAATAAAGAAAAAATTCAGGCTGAAATCGACAGCATTTCTGAAGAATATTTCGACGAACTCTATTTGTTAATCAACAATTTTGCTCGGACTAAACCAAGAAAAAACAAACCTACGCTTATGTCGCAACTGAAGAGCATCCAAATAGATGCTCCAGAAGATTTTGCTGCTAATCTAGATTTGTATCTTAGCGGAGAGAAAAGTGTCGAATAAAATATTTGTAGATACCTTGTTTTTGGTGGCATTAATCAATAGGCGAGACCAATACCATCAACAAGCTCGCGAGTTAGCCGATCGCTTTAACGGTTATCCTCTATTGACTACCGATGCTATTTTGCTGGAAGTTGGGAACGCTCTTGCACGGAATTATAAAAATGAAGCCGCTGATATAATCGAATACTTTTTGAGAGCCGAAGAAGCACAAATTATTCGTCTAACTCCTGAATTGTTTGACAAAGCATTTGCCTTGTACAAAAGTTACCAAGACCAAAGTTGGGGATTGGTAGATTGCATTTCTTTTGTAGTTATGCGCGAGGCAAATGTTACTCAAGCTTTAACCTGCGATCGCCATTTCATACAAGCTGGTTTTCAGACATTAATGCGTTAATTTTATTTATTTCTCTCTTCTAAAAATTACTGCTTATGAACTCGCAAGCGCTCATTCCCTTACTCTAAAATTTCCATAACTTTCACCTTAATTTTCCCCTCTGCCAACCGAACAATTAACTCCCCATCCACCGCCACGGAATTGCTGGAAGTAACGGTTTTTCCCTCGGCATTCAACACCGCCGCATAACCCCTCCCCAATACCGCTTTGGGGTCGATCGCCCCTAATTTTTCTCGCAACATCTGACATTTTACCGCCGCTTTATCTAAACTTCGCGAGGTCGTTGGCAAGCGTTTTAACCGTCTTTTTAGAGACAGCAAGCGATCGCTCTCCTCAGCAAAATGACTTTCTACCGCATCAATTAATGCGGTCAATCTTTGTCGGTGTTCCCGATAAAGTAACTTACAATCTGGCACTACTATTTCTGCTGCTTTAGTGGGAGTATGGGCGCAGACGTCGGCAACTAAATCTGCTAAAGATTCGTCTCGTTCGTGACCGATACCAGTAATAACCGGTATCGAACAATCGGCGATCGCTCTAATAACTCTCTCGTCGTTAAAACAAGCTAAATCTTCCACCGCACCGCCCCCGCGAGCTATTATTAAAACCTCCGCCCGCCCGTCTATTTCCACTCTATCTATAGCTTCAACAATCGATGGCGGAGCGTTATCTCCCTGAACTAAACTAGGAGATAATAAAATTTTTATCTGCGGATATCGCTGTTTAATACTTCTTTGAATATCGCCCCAAGCGGCCGCCGTGGGAGCAGTTAATACCGCTATAGTTTTCGGAAATTTCGGCAAAACTCGCTTCCTGGAGCGATCGAACAAACCTTCAGCTTCCAGACGAGAACGTAGTTGTAAATAACGGAGATTTTGCAAACCTTCCCCGGCGGGCAGGACGGCATCTACTATGAATTTATAGTCGCCTTTGGGAGCATAAAGATTAATATTTCCTTTAACAAATACTTGTTGTCCGACTTCTGGAATCTCTTCTATTTGAGACATTCTATTTCTCCAAACAACGCAGTTAAGAGAAGCATTTTCTGTGGTGTCGGATAAGGTAAAATATAATCCACTTCTATGATTGTTCGCGCTCGATACTTCCCCAATTAGCCAAACTTGTTGCAGTTGGGGGTCTTGTTCGAGACTTGCTTTTAGATAATAGGTTAAACCGGCTATGGAAAGAGCCGTTTCTGGTGTTACTTGATGGGGAAATGGAACGGTCATAAGCAATTAATAATTAATAATTAATAATTA
>CALKCV010000159.1 GCA_938083405.1 uncultured Microcoleaceae cyanobacterium
TAATATCCTTATCTCGCCTGAGATCCCCGATAAAAATTTCTGCCCCTCGGCTTTCTAATTCCGAGTAGCGAGATTTGAGGCGAACAAACCCTCGCACGGGCATTTCGCGTTCGGTTATCTGCCGCACTATTCGACGGCCTAAATCTCCTGTTGCTCCAGTTACTAAAAACATAAATTTGTTAGTTGTTAGTTGTCAGTTGTTAGTGGTTATAGCAATTTCATTAATCTTATGCGATGTCAGCCAGAAACCCGGTTTCGGGGACGATACCTTCGCCTGATGGGGAAAAAATACCATTCGTAGGTTGGGCAGAGCGAAGCGAAACGAACACGATTTTGTTGGGTTGCGCTGCGCTCTGCCCGACCTACAAGTTTTAGGGCGAAGGTATTGTCAAAGAAACCGGGTTTCTGACTCCAGGTCGTTTTAAAATATTTTTCGTAGTAATCGCTAATCGCTAATTATCTATATCAATCGCTAAAGCGATTACTACTAACAGTCAAGTTCTAGAATAACAGGGGTATGGTCGCTTGGTTTGACCCAAGTTCTCGGTTCTTTATCAATGATACAGCTTTTGGCGCGGTCGTAGAGGGGTTTGCTCAGATAATGATGGTCGATGCGCCAACCACGGTTGCGCTTAAAACCTGCGGCGCGATAGTCCCACCAACTGTAGTGTCCTCCTTCGCTGGTAAATTTACGAAAGGCATCTGCCAAACCGAGTTTCCGTATTTCTTCTAAGGCTTGACGTTCGGCTGGGGATAATCCTACGGAGTTTCTGCAAGCTTCGGCATCGTGAATATCTCGGTCTTCTGGAACTATATTAAAATCGCCACAAATACATAAATTAGGGGACTTCTCCAGAGCGTTTTTTACATATTCCTGCAACAGTTTTAACCAATTTAGCTTGTAATCATATTTATCGCTGCCCACGCTGGCACCGTTGGGAACGTAAAGATTAATAATTCTAATGTCGTCGATAGTACCGGCGATCGCTCGTTTTTGTTCGTCAAATTCTCCGACTGCATCGCCACCGAGAACTTCCGTAAAGCCACTGGTAACATCTTTCATGGGCCTCCTGCTAAAAATTGCTACTCCATTATAGGATTTTTGACCGCTGGTGTAGAGATGATACCCCACCTCTTCAAAGGGCGATCGGGGGAATTTATCATCTACTACTTTAGTTTCTTGCAAGCAGAGAACTTCTACTGGATTGGCTTCCAACCAATCTAAAACGATTTGTTGGCGAGTTCTTATTGAGTTAACGTTCCAAGTGGCAATTTTCATTGTAGTGTTTTAGTCTTTTTTGCTTGTTTGTAGTAATCGCGCTCCGCGATTTATATTGATTAATCCCTAAAGCGATTACTACGAGCGGTCGCTACATCTTCAGATACAGTTTAGTTGCAAGATAAAACTGGGGCTGACAATATTAATTCGTACTCGCAAGTCGCGAATACGAACTAATATTATTGCTATAATAATTGACCGGGGCTAAATGACGCAGTTTAAACCACCAGCTTTTTGACTAAAGCGTGCATTTTCCCGATAATCAATAGGACAGTCTATGACCGCTGGCACGTCTTGAGAAAGAGCTTCCTTGAGGGCAGGAATCAAATCCGTAGCAGACTCAACGCGATAACCTTTTAAACCGAAACTTTCAGCAAACTTGACAAAATCTGGATTGCCAAACTTAATGAAAGAAGACTCGCCGTAGTGGTCTTCCTGCTTCCACTCGATCAAACCATAACCGCCGTCGTGGAAGACTAGAGTAACAAAAGGAGTACCCAGTCGCGCAGCAGTTTCTAACTCTTGGGCGTTCATCAAAAAGCCGCCGTCCCCAGTCGCAGCTACCACCTTGCGGTTAGGATGAACTAATTTAGCAGCGATCGCTCCTGGGATAGCGATGCCCATAGCGGCAAACCCGTTAGAAATCAGACAAGTATTGGGGCGATCGCAATGATAGTGGCGGGCGAGCCACATTTTATGAGCCCCCACATCAGAAATTACAATATCCTCCGGTCCCATAACCTGTCGCAAATCGTAAATCAATTTTTGCGGCTTAATCGGAAACCCATCATCGTTAGCATAATGCTCGTACTCGTTGCGGATATTCTCTCGAATTTCTCCCACCATCGGATTTATCTTACTCATGCGATCCGATCGCCGCAAAATCTCGTTAAGGGAATCAGAGATATCCCCAACAATTTCCGCCATTGGGATATAACTGCTATCAATCTCAGCAGCCATACTTCCAATATGAATAATCGGAACCGTTCCTTCTGGGTTCCATTTTTTGGGAGAATACTCGATTAAATCGTAGCCAACAGCAATTACCAAATCCGTACTTTCAAAAGCACAAGTAATATGATCTCTTTGCTTCAACCCCGTCGTCCATAACGACAAAGGATGAGTGTAAGGCATGATGCCTTTGCCCATAAAAGTATTAACAACTGGGATGCTTAATTGAGTAGCAAACTCGGTCAGCGCCTCGCTTGCATTTCCCCGAATGGCACCGTTACCTGCTAAAATCAAAGGATTTTTTGATTTAGAAATAGCGCTGGCTGCCTCGTTCATGCTTTGGTAAGCAGAATAGCTTTTGTCTCCTTTATCTCGGTTGAGAGGTGTTCCCTCCACAGACATTGCCGCAATATTTTCCGGTAAGTCTATATGAACTGCACCCGGTTTTTCGTGTTGGGCGAGTTTGAAAGCTTTGCGGACTATTTCTGGAGTAATGCTGGGGCGAACTATCTGAGCGTTCCATTTCGTAACCGGCTCGAACATTGCCACCAAATCGAGGTATTGGTGGGATTCAATGTGCATCCGATCGGTGCCTACTTGACCGGTAATGGCGACTAAAGGTGCCCCATCTAAATTGGCATCGGCTACTCCAGTCATTAAGTTCGTAGCACCGGGGCCTAATGTTGACAAACAAACTCCGGCTTTTCCCGTGAGGCGACCGTAAACGTCTGCCATGAATGCGGCGCCTTGTTCGTGGCGGGTGGTGATAAATTTAATTGAAGAAGATTTCAGTGCTTCCAAGACATCCATATTTTCTTCTCCTGGAAGTCCGAATATGTATTCGACTCCTTCATTTTCCAGGCACTTTACTAATAGTTGTGCGGTGTTCATTTTCCGTTTTCTCCTGTTTTTCAATTAACAATTAACAATTATTGGTAGTGGAGCGCAAGTAGTGTTTTAAGGCTAAAATCTACAGTAGTAATCGCAAAGCGCGATTAATATAGAGATGA
>CALKCV010000160.1 GCA_938083405.1 uncultured Microcoleaceae cyanobacterium
CAGTAATTTGTAGGGTGCGCACCTTACTATTTACTATTATTTCGACTCAGTAATTTGTAGGGTGCGCACTGCGCACCTCAGTAATTTGTAGGGTGCGCACTGCGCACCTCAGTAATTTGTAGGGTGCGCACTGCGCACCTCTGCGCACCTCAGTAATTTGTAAGGTGCGCAGTGCGCACCCTACTAAATTTACTACTGTTATTTGTAAGGTGCGCACTGCGCACCCTACTATTCTTCAAAGTTTATCTGCACCTATTCCCTATTCTCAAAACCAATGGTTTTACCAACGATGTAATAAGGTCTATGTCGGACTTCTTCATAAATTCTACCAATATATTCGCCGATAATTCCTAAAAACAAAAGCTGCACTCCTCCCATAAAAAAAGTAGTAGTCAAACCGTAAGCCCAAGACAAAAACTCTATACCTAAAACCAGTTTATAAAAAAGACCGATTAACCCGATAATGAAAGAAACCACGGCAGAAATCAAACCGAAAAATGTAGCCAGTTTCAAAGGAATGGTTGAGAAAGAAAAAATCCCATCAAACGCTAGTTTAAATAACTTAGAAACTGACACTTTGGGCTCCCCCCGATAGCGGGGGCCTCTTTCTACATAAACCCCTATTTGTTTGAAGCCGGCATAAGCCCTCAACCCGCTAATATATTTGTTACGTTCGGGCATTTGCCGCAAAGCAAGTACCACTTTTCGATCCATCAAAGAAAATATCCCTGCATCCATCGGCATTGCAATGCCCGATAACTTTGTCTGGAGGTAATAAAAGCTTTTAAAAGCTAATTTTTTAAAAAGTTTTTCCTTGCGTTGGTGGCGGATGGCGTAGATGACGTCGTATCCCTGTTTCCAGAAAGTAATAAAACTAATAATTGCTTCTGGGGAATCTTGCAGATCTCCATCCATGAGGATAACTGCTTTGCCGTTGGCGCGATCTATGCCGGCAGATAAGGCGCATTGATGACCGAAGTTTCGAGAGAGACTAATAATTTTTATCTCTGGATGTTTGCCGCTTAATTCTTCGAGTAATTCCAAAGAAGCATCCACGCTGCCATCGTCGATAAAAATTACTTCGCAACTGCCATCCAGTCGCGGTAAAACTCCCGATAGCTGTCGCCAAAGTTCGGGAAGAATTTCTTCTTCGTTAAAGATTGGTATTACGATAGAATAATCGGCGTTTTTCATTTTTTGTTAATTGTTAGTTGTTAATTATAACGTAGAACAGGCATCTTGCCTGTTATCCGCTTAGTTGTTAATTGTTAATTGTTAATTGTTAATTAAAACATGAGTTTGATTCAGTTTATAAGCTTTCCCTGTTTTCGCATCTAACGACCAAGCATTGAGTTTAATTGTTCCTGGGGGAAGTTCTTTGGCAGAAATTTCCGTTCGCCAACCGCTTTCTAAATAAGATGCTTCTTGCAAATATTCTGCTATTTCTTGTCTGGGAAATCTTTGGTTTACGAGCTTAAATATTATGTCTTCCCCCAGAGCATTTTCGTAAGTTAAGATTACCCCGTCTGCCGTTTCTTGTCTGTGGGGTAAGACCGCCCAACCACGAGCTAAATAAGTATCGCTTTTGACTTCTTCAAAAGTATCGAAATAACCGTAATTACTCTCGGGTGCTAAAATGCCAATGTCTTCTATTTTATTACTTGCTAATAAACCTGGTTGGAGATAGCCCAACTCGTTTAAAATAGTTGCGGTTGGTTGGAAGCTTTCTAACTTTTGTTTCGTTACCAAACAGTCGTTATTGGGGATGACGTTAACAGTTAGCAAACAAGCCTTGCTTTGTAATAAAATAACCCGCCGATCGCCCATTCTCTGGATGGCTTCCTTAAATATATTTAGGTGCAATATTATTAAAACTCCTACCAGAAAGTAAGGGATAATTTTGGCAGCTTGTTTCTGCCAGCCCAAGCCCGGTTTTTGCTTAATTTCTTCGATAAAAATTGCCAATAAATAAATCGTCGCTACTATTAAATAAATGGAAAAAGCGGTATATCTGGGAGCTAAAGATTGAGAAACTCCGAAGCCGACTCTCCCCAAACTGGTAACTAAACCGCTAATAAGCGCGTAAGAAGCGATCGCCTGCCATCCCATCAAACGCTTAAATAAGTTAAAATCTCTGAAAATTAAAGGCAAAAAATAACCAGTCAAACCCAACCAAAGACTTAAAACTATAAACCCTACTGTCGTGGATAAAGTTAAACTATTAATCCCCAGAGGTGCCCCAAAAAATGAGAGGAAATAATGAAAGGTATCCAGAGGGCGAAATACAGCGGCAGTAAAACTGGGATGGTCCGCTGGTTTTTGGTAATCGTAAAAATAAATAACGAGGTTTGCTAAAGATGCGATCGCCCCTCCGAAAATCAACAACTTTTGTTGAAATACTTCTTCCCACTTCCTCGAATTTCCCACAATTAACGCCGGAAAAACTATTAACCAACTCAGCATTCCATTAGCATAAGAAAAAGTGCTAACCGTACAGAGACATAAACCGATTAATAATTTATTTTTTTCGTTTAACTGGCTGTAGGCTAAAACCAAACCGCCAGTAATGCAGGCAATAGGAATATAAACCACCACCTGTATTCCCCAGAGCCAATTTTCGTATTGGGCAGGGGAAAAGATTAACAAATTAGCAATAAAAAAGATTAGAATGCGGCGGCTAATATTCGTTCTAATAGTCGAAACGCTCAAACGGTAAATATTAAGAGCAACCAGACAAATTAGCAGAAAAATAACCCACATTTCCGCCCGAACATCCCAGTTAGTTAAATAAGCCAAACCGATAAAAATTAAGCGCGGAAAAAACTTCCGACTTTCGTGGAACTGGGCGAATAAATCGTTAAAAGAGAGATTGCCTTCGTAGATTCTTTCAAACATTGATGCCAGTTGCCATTGGTCGGAAAATGGGAAATTAACGCCGTATTGAAAAACCAGCATTCCCATTAGGAAAGCTGGCAACAAGATCGAAACTAAAAGCAATATTTGCCAGAGCTTTTTTGCCTGCATTCTGATGCTAAAAAAAAGGATGAGTAGTATATGACTATAACTCGAAGCAGTCAAAAACTACCCTTGTTCTCGGGCTTCTTTCAAAAAGTTCGCGACTTCCTGATGGCCTTCGGATGAAGCCCAAATAAAAGCCGTCCAGGTATTGTTGTCTCTGGCCTTGAGGTCTGCCCCAACCTCTAATAACTTCTTCGCGGCGGCGAGATGGCCTTTGCCTGCGGCAGCCATCAGCGGGGTAAGGCCAAAATCGGTTTTGGCGTTGACGTCGGCCCCGGCCTCTAGTAAGGCTTCGATAACTTCGAGGCAATGTTGCATCCGCAAGGCTTCGCCAACGCCCGCTGCTGCCCCCATTAAAGCCGTCCAACCGTCGTTATCTCTGCCATCAGCTTCCGCCCCGGCAGCCAATAGCTTTTGTACTATCTCTAAATGGCCCGCTTCGGCGGCGGCAGTCAAGGGCGTTAGGCTTTCTGGGTCTTTTTCGTTGACATCGGCCCCGCTATCGAGCAATGTTTGTAGTTTAGAGGCATCCCCGCTTTTGGCGGCTTCGATTAACTCTGTCATGGCGATCGCTCCCTTTTTCTTTGCTTTGCGGTTCATATTGTTACCGATCGCTTGCCCCAATGTCATCCCGCAGGCTGAAATTATTTCAAAAAATCTAAATTCTAAAATTACCAACTATGGATATTGTCATCCTCTCAAACGGACCAGGAGAAATTATCACCTGGGTGCGACCTGTAGTAAGACAGTTACGAAAACAACAGCAGGATCGGAAAATGAGAATATCGGTAATTCTCTCGCCCTGCCCTCACGCCACTGGAAAGGAAGCAGCGATGTTGCATCCGCAAGGCAACGCCAACGCCCTTTCTTATCCAGAAGTCGATCGCGTTCTTCCACCAGAAAATTTCTGGTCATTTTTACTCTGGGGCGAGTTGCCGGAAAATTGGCAATGGGATCCGCGGGGAGTAGTGTTGTTTTTAGGAGGCGACCAGTTTTTTACCGTAGCGATCGCCCGCAGGTTAAATTATCGCAGCGTCATCTATGCCGAGTGGGAGGCGCGGTGGTGGCGTTGGGTGGATAAATTTGGCGCGATGAAACCGGAGGCGATCGCTAAAGTTCCCACTCGATACGCCCATAAGTTCGCGGTAGTGGGAGATTTGATGGCAGAAGTGGCAGCGGAAACAGGCGAGACGCCCGTTCTACGGTTCCTCGTACTCGCCGCCCAACGCTTCCACAATAGTCCGAGTATTAGAAATCAGCATCTTAATATAACTATCCCCCTCGCTGCCCGGCGCCCCAATAGAATCGGAATATAACTCTCGCGGCGCTAACCGGGCCCCCGCCTCCTCCGCAACAGTCCTAATCAACTGGGGGTTAATCGTCGTCTCCGCAAAAATCGCCGGCACTCCCGTCGCCTGGATCTCGTCGGCCAAATTTTTCACCGTTTTCGCGCTTGGTTGTTCCTCCGTACTGATACCGATTAAACTTCCAGTCACCGTCAACCCGTAAGCGTTTGCGTAATATTGGAAAGCATCGTGAGTAGTTACCAACTTCCGCCTCTCTGGAGGGATAGTTGCAATTTGCTTCTCGATCCATTCATCCACTCGCTCTAACTCCTGAGTCAGTCGCGCCGCATTTTCCATAAATTCCTCTCTGTCTTCTGGCGACAACTCGATTAAAGCATCCCGAATTGCATTCGCCATCGTCACTCCATTCTCGGCGTTGCCCCAGACGTGAGGATCCGCTACTATTTCTCCTTCTTCCTCCAAAGGCAAGGGCTCTACCTTTTCCCCTACTGCTAACTTTTTCGCATTGACTCCCGCCGCGTTCATCAATTTTATTAACCCCGGTTCGAGATTGTAACCGTTATATAAAATTAAAGCCGCTTCCTCGAAGGCGACGCTATCCATCGGCACCGGTTCGTAAACGTGAGGATCTGCGCCGGGCTCCATGATGCCCTCGTGTTCGATTTCGTCGCCGCCGATTTTTTCTGTTAGATCCGCGATGATGGTGCTGGTGGAGACTACTTTCGGTTTATTATTGCTCTGTTGCGCAATAGTTTCTGGAGACTGGACGCCGCATCCGCTAATCCACAATCCCGCTAAAAGGGCGATCGCTCCCCGCAATTTTCCCTTATGGCCCGTAGAACAGGCATCCTGCCTGTGAGTAAAAACCCTCATGTTGCTAATTGGTTTGTAATTTACTTGACATCTTTTCATATTTCTTTCATAATTTAGATGGATTCTATTAAATTAGCAAGAAGAGAAAAGGACATGAAGAGCGCCAGCGCAATTACCGTAAGCCATTTAGGGGCGAGTTACCGCACCGTGGAGGCCCTGCGGGACATTACCCTGAAACTAGAACCGGGAAGAGTAACGGGCATCATCGGTCCCAATGGAGCCGGTAAAAGTACCTTATTAAAGGCAATGTTGGGGTTAATACCTATTAGCGGCGGTTCGGCGATCTACGAGGAGAAACCTTTGCACGATCGCCTGGAAATAGTAGCCTACGTTCCCCAGCGATCGCAAATCGACTGGACTTACCCCGCCACGGTTTGGGACGTAGTAATGATGGGGCGAGTGAAAAAAACCGGTTGGTTTCGCCGCTTCTCCGCAGTCAGTCGCCGCATGGCCGCCGACGCTTTAGTACGGGTAGGAATGAGCGATTATGGCGATCGCCCCATCGGTCAACTTTCCGGCGGACAACAACAACGAGTATTTTTAGCTAGGTCTTTAGCGCAAGAGGCGGAAATCTTCTGTTTTGACGAACCCTTTGTTGGGGTGGATAAAAAGACCGAAAGTATTATTTTTAATATCTTTAGAGAATTAGCGAATGCGGGAAAAATAGTAATCGTAGTCAATCACGATTTAGGAGAATCTATTACTAATTTTGACGATCTAGTTTTGCTCGATAAAGAATTAATTGCATCTGGAACCAGAGAAGCTGTCTTAACAGAAGAAAACCTCCACCGCGCCTACGGAGGCAAGGTGGTATTTTTTTCAGACCCCATTCGAGAATTAGCCGCGTAGAACAGGCATCCTGCCTGTTAACCTCAAAAACCGTAGAACAGGCACTCTTAAATAATTTGCCTGTTCC
>CALKCV010000161.1 GCA_938083405.1 uncultured Microcoleaceae cyanobacterium
GTTAATAGCCTTTTTTTTTATCGTCATTAAATTACATTTAAGGAAAGAAAATGCTTATGAGAAAATCAAGTCACTGGTAACGGAACAGCAATACTTAGAATTAAAAACTGTCGATCATATGCCTTTAAGAACTATGAAATGGATGGGAGAATATGTCAATAAAATGTACGCTCGCCATTACATCGATAGCATTCAATTAACGGCATATAACCAATTAATAGAAAAACTGGTTGGATATGTGGGTGCTTGCGAGAGAATTTTGAATACTCCCATTCCCCCTGCTTATTCAATTCACCTAAAGCATTTATTATTTATCTACTGCACCGCTTTGCCATTTTATCTGTCGGCGGATTTAGGTTGGTTTACTATTCCTGCTGCTGGAATCATAACTTTTGCTTTATTAGGTATTGAAGCTATTGGTATAGAAATAGAAAACCCTTTCGGCTACGATCCTAACGATCTGCCTTTAGATAAACTAAACGACGTACTTCTTTCCAATCTTGAAGAATTAATGATGTCTGATTCTCCCAAAGAATATTTAGTAGAGAAATAGAAGCGGGTGCAAGTCGCCCGCGCGGCAGGGCTATACTTAACTTATGACATAAGCCTCTTGATAGATTCATTTTAAATAGCTCTAGCTTAAAATCTTAAATTTCGGACGAATAACCCTCTTGGTACTCTCGTAAATTAGAGAGAGTACCAGAAAGAAAAATCGATCTTAATTGTTGGGGATCGAAATCTCCACTTCGTCGTACAATCGATCTAATCGCGACGACGAGCGATTTTTTGACAAAATTTACATAAGGAAAAGGAACTTTCGTGGTATTTTCTAGAGCTAGCGGTATTTTATTACATCCAACTTCTTTCCCCGGTCGCTTTGGTATTGGCGATTTGGGTGCCGAGGCCTACAAATTTGTAGATTTCTTGAAGCAAAGCGGACAACAACTATGGCAGGTACTCCCACTAGGCCCCACGGGATTTGGTAATTCTCCCTATTTATGCTACTCGGCAATGGCGGGCAATCCTCTGTTAATAAGTCCAGAAAAATTGCGAGATTATGGCTTGTTAGCTAATGAAGATTTAGATGCTTATGGTGAATTTCCTGCCGAGAAGGTAGATTATGATGGCGTCGCCAAAGCCAAACACTCTTTGTTCGAGAAAGCTTGCAATAATTTTAAGAGCAATGCCCCCGAAGACCAGAAAGCAGCTTTTGAAGAGTTTTGCGCTACCAAGAGTTTTTGGTTAAACGATTATTCTCTGTTTATGGCTATTAAGGAAGACCGCGAGGGTGCGAGTTGGCATACCTGGGATTACGCGATCGCCCGCCGCCAGTCAGCAGCAATGGAAGAATGCCAGCAACGTTTGGCCGATGAGATTTACTACCATAAATACCTCCAGTTTGAATTTTTCCGTCAGTGGGCGGACTTAAAAAAATATGCCAACGACAATGGAATTAAAATCTTTGGCGATTTAGCAATTTATGTAGCCCACGACAGCGCCGACGTTTGGTCTCATCCAGAGCTCTTTTGCCTAGATGGAGAAACGGGGGAAGCGTCACTAATGGCAGGAGTCCCACCAGACTACTTTAGCCAAACCGGTCAGCTTTGGGGCAACCCGGTTTATAGATGGGAAAGGTTGCAACAAGAGGATTTCCATTGGTGGGTGTTGCGAATTCAGTCAATCTTGGATTATGTGGACTTGATTCGGATCGATCACTTCCGAGGTTTGCAAGCTTTTTGGGCGGTGCCCCAAGGAGAAACTACTGCTATCAACGGATACTGGGTTGATGCTCCTGGGGAGGAATTTTTTAATCTTCTCAACGAGAAGTTGGGCAAGTTGCCATTTATTGCAGAAGATTTAGGTTTGATAACTGACGAGGTGGAAGCTTTGCGAGATAAATTTGGGTTTGCCGGGATGAAGGTTTTGCATTTTGCTTTTGATTCTGGGCCGGATAATCCTTATTTACCTTACAATTACGAAGGTTCGGGGTGGGTAGTTTATGGGGGGACTCACGACAATAACACTACGGTTGGCTGGTTTGAGGAACGTTCTCCTGAGGCGCAAGAACGAGTTACTAGGTATTTGGGCTTTAGTTCCGACTGGGGCATTCACTGGGATCTGATCCGTTTAGCCATGTCTTCGGTGGCTGTTTATGCGGTGTCTCCCTTGCAGGATATTTTGGGCCTGGGAAGCGAGGCGAAGATGAATACCCCTAGCGTTTCCGAGGGGAATTGGGCCTGGCGCTATCAATCCGAGATGCTGACGGAGGAGGTGGGCGATCGCCTTAAATCCCTGACTGAGATTTATGGCCGTCTGCCAGAAACAGAAGAAAATGGATAGTAGGTAATAGGTAATAGGTAATGGCTAATATAGCAATCTTAAACCATTCGTGACATATTAGAAACCCGGTAACTTTCACGAAACCGGGTTTCTGGACCCCTAACTTTTCACAACCTATTTAGGCTTGCTATAGCCATTACCCATTATCGAATAGTTTTAATTTTGAACTTCTTCCATTCCTCGATCGCCTGGATTATCCACATCCCAAACTAATGTTCTGACCGCCCCTGGTTCTCCAACTTGCTTTGCCGTTTCGTTGTTAAAAGCTACCAAGACACCGCCTGCATTGCCTGCAAGAAAAACTAATTTCTCTTGTGCTTCCCAAGTCTTTTTAGTGCCGCGTTCTAAAGTTCCCTCAAACTCTATTTGACCATCAATTTCAACTCGTACCCAAGAATCTTCTTCTACGATTACATCCACAGTTATCGGTCGATCTTGATTCTGATTTTGAAAGGTATTTACTACAGGATTGTTGGCGGATTGTTGCGGAGAATTTTCAATAGAATTATTAGAAGGGCTAGATCCTCCTTCTCTCTGGTTTTCTCCAGCAACCTCTGCGATCTGAGAATTAGAAGGTTGCTTGTCTGGCGAGTAAGAAATTAGAGATGTTTTGGATAGAATATTGATAGAGAAAATAACTACAAAAATATAGACAAGGTAAAGATGGTGAGCTTTTAATTTCTGAACTGGCAAATAGACTTTTCGTCCATCGTTCTGAGCTTCGCCTTTTGATACAGTCGTAAATAAATTCGCTAGTTGCTTTCCGTCTAAATCTACCGCATTTGCATATCGTTCGATCAAACGCTGAGTGTAGATAGCCTCTGGCAGTTGGTCTAGCTTTCCTTCTTCTATAGCTTCTAGAATGTGGGAGCGAATCATCGTCTTTACTGCCAATTTGTCTAAAGATATGGATTTTTCTAGGCGAGTTTGGCGGAGTTTTGCACCAATTTCTGCTAACTTTTCAGCTTGTTCTTCCTTAAAACGAGGGACTTCTGACGAACTAAATAACTTATTTTTCATAACTGTGGTTCCTACTTATCCAAGGGAAAATTCAACATATAATTAATAATTAATAATTAACAATGGAAGCGATTAAGGAAAAAATAACAATTTTTATTTTTAGAAAAATCCCTTTTTCAAGATAACGGGTAATTGTTAATTGTTAATTGTTAATTGTTAATTATTAATTAGCTTCTGCAAAAAAAACATTTCACTGGTCTTTAAATTCCTATATTGACCTACAGGCAAGATTGCTTCTCCTGGCGGTTGTAGTTTAATCTGACCGATCGCCGTACGGTGCAATTTCAGAACTGGATGTCCCAGTTGCTCTGCTACTCGGCGAATTAGTCTGTTTCTTCCCTCATATATAACCACTTCTAACAAGGTTTGGGAAGCATAACTTTTTTCCAATACTCGGACTTTAGCGGGTAATGTTTTTTTGCCAGATAAGATGATACCCTGACACCAAAATTTTATTATTTTTTCTGAAGGATGGCCTTCTACCCAAACTTCATAGATTTTGGGAACTTGATGTTTGGGATGGGTCAAACAATATGTTAATTGACCGTCATTGGTTAATAGCAGAGCTCCTGTAGATTCTACATCTAAGCGTCCTACTGGATGAATGCCTTGACCGGCACGCAATTGCGGGGGCAATAGATCCAGAACTTTTTTACGTTTGCCGGGTTCGACGCAGGTTGAAACTACTCCCGCCGGTTTGTTCAGCAATAAGTACGCGGGTTGAGGACGACTTCCGGGATCGATGGGATGCCCGTCCACTTCTATGAGGTCCCCTTCTGGATTTGCTTTTTCTCCTAAACTGGCTGTTTTGCTATTAACTCGCACTCTTCCGGCTATAATCATTTCTTCGGCTTTCCTGCGAGAAGCAATTCCCCACTGGGATAAGATTTTTTGTAGCCTTTGTTCCATATCAATCTCTCTTAAGTTAGATTGGATAGTTGCTTTTTATATTAAGTGTATTAATTTAATATAAAAATATAGTCAGGCATTCTTTTTTTAGTAATAAGGAGGGCGATCGCTCGCTGACAATCTCATTGCTATTCCCATTTGCTATACTTAGCCCCCGTGCTTAATCGATTAAGCACAGTTTATAGCAGAAAAAAGGCAATCTGTCAAGGCTACAAAGCAGGAAATAATTGTCATACTACCAGTACGATCGAGATCGCTCCACAGAACCTCTGGAGTTAAAAAAAGTGTTTTTCTAAGAGTGGATGTAACTAAATTGACTAAAGATTCCAATAAAGTCCATCAACCGACCGATCGAGGTTTTTTTCAAACAGAAAATATAGAGACACTTGCACAAAAAGGCCGCAGCCGACTTGTCAGTAAAATACTGTCGCCCGCAGTGCAATTGTGGTTGCGATCCCAACTGCAAAACGTAGAATATCTGCAAGTAAAAATAGAAGGGAGCGATCGCCAATTACTAACTGGATCGATCCCCAGAGTTTCCTTAATAGCTCGCGCTGCCATCTATCAGGGACTGCACTTAACAGAAGTTAGAGCTACTGCCACTGACATCAACATCAATCTGGGTCAAGTTCTCAGGGGGAAATCTCTTAGAATACTAGCACCTTTTGAAATTAATTGCGAACTTCAACTAGCAGAAGCTCACTTAAATGCATCTTTTGACTCGCCCCTACTTGAAGTTGCTGTAATAGATTTTTTGACACGGCTACTACCACTAGAAGAACCCAATGTCCAGCTTCCCTTGCCGATTAATTTAAACGAACCCCGCATAGTTATAAATTCGGGTAGCTTAACTCTTTCGGCGACTCTTTTGAACCCTAATTGTTCCCCAATTTCTTTATTAATGCGGACCGATCTTCAACTAACCAGTCCGCGAGAATTACTCTTCCAAATTCTCCAATGGAAACTTTCATCATTGGAAAAAAGCTTGCCCGCCAAAACTATAGAAATAGATCTAGGTTCTGAGGTGGAAATAGAGCAATTAACCCTGACTCCTGGGAAAATCTTTGCTAAAGGCCAATTGACCGTTCGACCTTAATAGACGAATTGCATAAGTCAGGCAACAGGCAGTTTCTTGTAGGTTGGGCTCGGCGAACCTCCACGCAACATCGGTATGTTATTAAATTGCTAGTCCCTAACTGCTAAAAAGAGGTTTGTAATGCAGGTAAAAGCAAGGTCACGAAATAATAAACCAGAGGCGCTGTAAACACATAACTATCAGTCCGATCCAAGATGCCGCCGTGGCCGGGTATTAATTGCCCGGAATCTTTCACCCCTGCATCTCGCTTCATCATAGATTCTGTTAAGTCGCCTAACAGACTCGAAACCCCGATCGACATACCTAAAACAGCACCAGTCCAGGGCCAATAGGGCCAATTAAAAAACCAAGAACCGCCGATTGCTACGGCCATGCTAGCGGAAACTCCAAATACGGCACCTTCTACGGTCTTCTTGGGACTAATTTGGGAGAGGCTGATGCGACCAAAAAATTTACCGAAAAAATACGCACCGATATCGGCTGCCCAGATACAAACAAAACCTAATAATGTCACTTTCAAGCCCATGGATAGGGTAGAGAAGTTTATCCAAAAGTCTTGAGGGTAACTGTCGATGAATGGTATTTTACTAGCAAATATTTTTTGATAATCATAAGGTTGGGGATCGAGACTCACTCGCAGTCTTACCCAATAACTCGGCAGATAACCTCCATAAAATAGACCCAATATCGATGAGGCGATATCGGCGATGGTGGCTAATTTTGGTTGAAATAGCAGGTAGAAACAAATTAAGGTTCCTGCTAGAGGAAACAAGGCATCTACTGAATTCGGGGCGAGTACTGCTGCGATTAATAGGACTTGACTAACGACCAATGTGGTTTTCCCTGCAGGGGCTATGCCTTTAGCCCGCGCTAGTTGAAAATATTCCAATTGGCCGAGATAGACAATAATACATAAGCCGACCGTAAAGTACCATCCTCCTAAAAATATCATTGATAAAGCGAGGGCGATCGCTACAATTCCACTGAGAATACGGGACCAGGGCATAATAGTTTTTTTATTAAATTAAGCTTGCTTAAAGCATCTATTTTATCTCTACTTTACCAAAAAATAACTGGCAGATAACTCTTTCTTAAGGTTGAGGCAGTCTGTTTTTTGTTATTTGTTGCTTTTTGAGGTTATCTCAAAGGTCAAGTCCCAGAAAATAAGGTTAAGAAAAAGTTGAAATTGCTACAGTTTTATTTCGAGCAAATCAAAAATACAATTTCAAGGAGCGATCGCTTTTTTTAAGCGTCCCTAAGTATTACTTTTAGTATGAATTAGGCTCGGATAGGGCAGCCCGAACTAATCGAGTTTTTCCCCACTGAGAATAAAAATAGGATTAATCGCAGCGAAAGTTTGATGCAAACCTCGGGTTTCCAGACGGTTAACGGCAGACTGGACTACTTCTACATTTCTAACTTGTAATTCCGCAAAGCCTTCGGAGATAGCATAAAGACTTTCCAAATTAGCGGCAGTAGCGACGACCCGGCCCGTAGGCAATAATCTCTGCCAGACTTCGTTTAATATCAGCTTAATCTGGCGGCCTCCTTCAATACAAACTCGATGGGGCCGATCGCTCAAATTCTCCAGACATTCGGGGGCACTACCTTCTATTACTTCTACGTTGTCCAAACCAAAGCGATCGCAATTCTTTTTAATCAAATTGGCCACTTCTTCATCCCGTTCTATAGCAAAAATCCGGCCTTGGGGACAAAGCAAACCGGTTTCGATGGGAATAGTTCCAGTTCCGGCCCCAATATCCCACACTATAGAATCTGGCTGAAGTCTTAAATAGGAGATTAAAAGCAAACGTACTTCCCGCTTGCTCATGGGAATGCCGGGGAGGCGATCGAACAATTCATCTGGAATACCGGGGCTGGTGTAAGGCCAAAGTGGGGAAGGCATAAAGGTTTTAGATTTAAGATTTTATCTCGTAGAACGCGGCTACTGCCTGTTATCTGTATTTTGCCTGTTCTAAGTAGTCGGGGCCGGCGGAATTTTTGTTCAAAAATTCCCCATGGACGACGCAATGATTAACGATCGAGAGCTACAAGTCACGAAACGTCCGACAATTATTAATTATTAATTATTAATTATTAATTATTAATTACTTAGAACTTTCAAAGTTTGAAGAGTAGGGTCGCTACATCCAGTTATTATCCCACCCCCAGCCAGAAGTTGTTGTAAAAACTCAACCGTACCGCTGGCGATCGCCTCCCCGGGCATCAAAACTGGAATTCCCGGCGGATAAGGACAGATCGACTCTCCACTAATACGACCGGCACATTCGGAAACTGGCAAGGTTTCTCGATCGGCAAAAAAAGCCTTCCGGGGAGAAACGGTGGGAGTAACAATAGAAGAGGAAGGGGGCCGGATAACAGGCAATAGCCGCGTTCTACGAGAAAAATTAGAAGTAGAAAAATCTGCTTTGGCAGCCAAAGTCTCTAAAGCCTCAACCAGGCGATCGATATCCGCCGCCGTATTCCCCAAACTAATAATAAAAGTCAAACACTTTAACCCCGGCAACTCGCAAGTCACCCCCAATTTATGATGGAGAATATCGTCAGCTTCATAACCGGTCAAACCCAGCGAGGAAACTTTCACAGTTAATCTGGTTCGATCCAACTCTTGCAAACCTCCCGCCAATTCCAAAACCGACAAACCAGGAATCTGACTAATTCTCTTTCTGGCATCTTCAGCTAACTGCAAAGTTCGACTCATCAAAGCCAACCCATCCAAAGCCATTTGTTGGCGGGCGGCATCCAGAGAAGCCAAAAGCAAATAACTCGGACTGGAAGACTGTAGCAGCGACAAAGCTTGGTTTAGCCGGTCGGCATCGAGGCGATCGCCCCTAATATGCAGCATGGAAGCCTGAGTCATGGCCCCCAAAACCTTATGAATAGACTGCACCGCTAAATCTGAACCCGCCGCCAGGGCCGGAGTCGGCAAGTCCGGGTGAAAAGCAAAATGCGCCCCGTGAGCTTCATCCACCAGCAAAGGAATATCGCGGCCATGAGCTATTTCTGCCATGGCAGCCAGATCCGAACAAACACCTTCATAAGTCGGAGAAACGAGCATCGCCGCCTTAGCATCGGGATATTTTTCTAAAGCCGCCGATAAAGAAGAGGGAGTAACGCGGCAAGTCAGATCCCAGGGGGAGTCGTATTCGGGATGAAGAAAAATTGGCACGGCCCCAGAAAGGATAAGTCCCGAGATCGCCGACTTATGAACGTTGCGGGGGAGGATAATTTTATCGGCGCTGCCGCAGGTAGCCAAAATAGCCGCCGCGACTCCCGCAGTGGAACCATTTACCAGAAACCAAGTTTTAGTTGCTCCAAAAGCTGCCGCCGCCAGTTGTTGCGCTTCGAGGATCGGACCTTCTGGGGCGAAGAG
>CALKCV010000162.1 GCA_938083405.1 uncultured Microcoleaceae cyanobacterium
TCGCTCGCCAAGAAGCCGAAGCCCAATTAAAACTGCTGAATCAGGATTTAGAACAGAGAGTAGATCTGCGAACTAACGAACTAAGAAATCTCAACCAGGAACTCATACACGAAATAGCCGAGCGCGAACAAATAGAAACAGCCCTGCGCAAAAGCGAAGTCCGCTATCGCGCCGTAGTCGAAGCTCAAACCGAATTTGTCTGTCGTTTTTTACCCGAGGGCACCATCGCTTTCGTCAACGAAGCCTACTGTCGCTGTTTCCAAAAAAAACCTAACGAGCTCGTCGGCCGCAAATTTTTCGAGTTCCTTCCCCAGGAAGAACGAGAAGCCGTTACCCTTCGCCTGGCATCTCTCAACTCAGTTAAGGACGTTGCTTCCTTCGAGCATTGTTTTAGCTTATCCGACGGAAAACTCCAGTGGCAGCAATGGTTCTATCGCGCCATTTGCGACGATGGCGGCAAAATAATCGAGTACCAGGCCGTGGGGCGAGATATCAGCGATCGCAAACAAGCCGAAAACATTCTCCAAGAAAGCGAAGAGCGTTTTCGGGCCGTTTTCGAGCAAGCTGCGGTGGGCATGGTTATTGGTACTCTCGAAGGTCGATTTTTCCGCATCAATCAAAAGTTTTGCGATATCCTGGGTTACACCCGCTCCGAATTGCTGGGGTTAGGATACCAAGACATTACCGCCCCAGAATATCTAGAAGTTAATCTCGAACTGGTGCGCCAGTTATTGGCGGGGGAGATCGAGAGTTATTCGATGGAAAAGCCATACATCTGCAAAGATGGAACTCTCGTTTGGGCCGATCTGGTAGTGTCCTTGATACGGGACGAGACTGGGGAGCCGAAGTATTTCATCAGCGTCGTGGAAGATATTAGCGATCGCAAGCGGACAGAATTCGCATTGCAAAAGAGCGAAGAACGATTTAGAACCACCTTCGAGCTTGCTGCAGTGGGCATCGGCGAAGCTACATTAGAGGGTCACTTTTTGCGCGTCAATCAAAAGTTTTGCGACATCGTCGGTTATAGCGACAAAGAACTGAAGAACTTAACCGTCGCCGAGATCGCTCACCCCGAAGATGCGGAAAAAGACCGAGAATACAAACAGCGCTTGTCAGCCGGGGAGATCGAGACTTACTCCATGGAAAAGCGCTACGTCCGCAAGGATGGTTCCATGGTGTGGGTGCATCTTACCGAGTCCATAGTCCGCCAACAGTCGGGGGAGCAGGATTACTTTATCGGCGCCGTTCAAGATATCAGCGGTCGCAAACAAGCACAACAGGAATTGCGCATTGTTAATTACCAACTCGCCCAACAGGTGCAAGAATTAGAAAGGCGCAACCAGGAGATGAGCCAGCTTGGAGACATGAGCGAATTTCTCCAAGCTTGCATCAGCCTAGAAGAAGCCTACGCCGCCATCGGCGATTTGCTCCAACCGTTGTTTCCAGGCTCCTGCGGGGCTGTTTTTGCCATTAGCGACTCTCGGAATCTGGTAGAGGCCGTTGCTACTTGGGGGAATTCCCGCGACACCGAACTCCTCTTCGCCCCAGACAGCTGCTGGGGTTTGCGGCGCGGGCGCATTCATCGGGTGGAACTTGCACAAGTGGGTTTGTCTTGCCAGCATATTTCCCATAGCCATAAGCCTGCAGTGTCCGTTTGTTTGCCCATGATGGGCCAGGGAGAAACTTTAGGATTGTTATACTTAAGCGTTTCGGACCAGGAGAAATTGAGCGAAGCCAAGCAGCAACTAGCCCACACCGTGGCAGAACATATTGCTCTGGCGATCGCCAATCTAAAGCTGCGCGAAAGCCTGCACCATCAGAGTATTCGGGATCCCCTCACAGGCTTGTTTAATCGCCGCTACCTCGAAGAATCTCTAGAGAGGGAATTGCGCCGCGCCGAAAAAAACAACCATTCCGTGGGAATTATGATGCTCGATGTCGATCGCTTCAAGAGTTTTAACGACACTCACGGTCACGAAGCGGGAGATACAGTTTTGCGGGAGTTGGGCGTTTTTCTCAGAAACAACGTTCGCGGCGGTGACATCGCTTGTCGCTATGGAGGCGAGGAATTAACCCTGATTTTACCAGAAGCTAATCTTGAAGTAACCCAGAAACGCGCCGAAAATATACGGTACGGAATTAAACATCTCAACGTTCGGCATGACAGTCAATCTCTGGGTGCTATTACTGTATCAATAGGCGTTGCTTGTTTTCCAGAACACGGTAGCTCTGGCACTGATGCAATTCAAGCTGCCGATCGCGCTTTATACCGTGCCAAAGAATTAGGACGCGATCGGGTGGTTTCTGCTGCTGTTAATGGTTAGTGGGTAATAATTAATTATTAATTATTAATTATTAATTACCCACTAACCATTACCCAACAGATTTTTCTGTTTCCGGCAGGCGCTTGTTTACTACTTCATAAACTGCCGTATCCGGCGTGGTAGCAAACAACGGTGACATTTCCTGCAATATTTTTTCATGGGCCTCAGTTTCGTGAGAGTTCATATCTTGGACAGTTTCCCAAAAAATCACAGCAATGCCCTTGTCGGTTCCCGGGATTTGTAGCAGATAGGCTCCCTTAAAACCTTCTTTATAGCTTAAAATAGCTTTTTCGTAAAGTTGCTTTGCTTCTTCAAATTTTCCCGGTTTAAATTCTCCTATAGCCACATAAGCAATTTCATGGCGCAAGAAATCCATAAATTCTGTCATACCTTCCTCCTGAGATTCGATAACCTTTTCACAAACAAACTAATAATATCAGTAAGATTGCTTAATCAAAAGCAGATTAATAATTCTTGACATCTTACAATTGTTTTTATTCTTTTTTTAACTATTTTATTAATTCTTTAATTCTCTTAACAAAGCTTAAATTTTTTCCCGGAAAAACCTCCTCAAAATCGCCCTCGGCTATCTATTTCTCATTCCTCCAGGCTCACGATCAGGCGTGCTTCCTCCGGCAGTTTTGCCTCTCGCTGTCCGCGCGATCGCGCCCGCACGTTAAACAAACCAATAGGAGTATTTAATAAATCTGCCCCATCGGCTTTACCTAAAATCGCTTTTATTCCCGTCCCTGGCAGCTCTTTTAACAACCATCTACTCAAGCGATAAAAATACTCTTTTGCCGTCAAACTTCGCGTCAAGTCAACCCCATACAATTCGTGCAAATATTGATTAGATTTCCCATACCTGCGCCACTGACTTTCTAACTCTGCCAAAGTCGAACGATGGCGATGTTTAACAATTGCCTCCTCTGCCAATTTCAACTCGTAAGAAGTCTCCCGCAAAATCCGCCAACAAATATCGGCATCGCCCCCAGTAGTTAGATAAGGGCGAAACAGTCCTACCCTTTCAAAAGCTTCTCTGCGAATTGCCAAATTAGCAGTTTGACCGTAGGGGCAAAAAGCATTAGCTAAAGTATGTTTTTGAGATAAAGTATCTTGGCTATCGGCGTGTTTTTCTAAGATATTTTGGCTCGGCAAAGCGACAATTTCTCCGGCAACAATACCAATATTTGAGTTAGTAAATGGCTCGATTAATTTTTCTAACCATTGCGCTTGGGGGCGACAGTCGGCATCGGTAAAGGCGATAATGTCACCTGTTGCTGCCCTAATTCCCGTATTGCGAGCTGCATAAGAGCTTTGAATTTTGTTTTCGCTTAGGGGCAGAATATTTAGAGGATTTAACTGTGGAGAAATAGTAGGCTCTT
Source organism: uncultured Microcoleaceae cyanobacterium (assembly GCA_938083405.1). Taxonomy (GTDB): domain Bacteria; phylum Cyanobacteriota; class Cyanobacteriia; order Cyanobacteriales; family Microcoleaceae; genus CALKCV01. Next base: position 3,710 of record CALKCV010000162.1, read on the forward strand.
CGGCAGCAGCTTCTATGAAGTTTTTCGTACGATCGCTGCTGTTATTATCTACTAATAAATACTCTACTTCATCTGGAGCATAAGTTTGCGATCGCAGACATTCTATTAACTCTGGCAAATCTTTCTCGCCGTTATAAATTGGTACGACTACCGAAACTTTCATAGTTTGATTTCCATTGTTAACTTTGCCAATCCAGTAATAGGTAATAGGGGAATGCAAGATTGACGAACGCGCTTCCAACGCGGGTTGGGAAAATGTTCGTTGGGAAAATGTTAATTGATAAGTAGTGGTGCATGCGGAATTCAAACAAGAATTTTTTAGCGGACCACGCAATTATTAATGCTTACTCGCCAACTTCACTGCCAACGTCCGACAATTATTAATTATTAATTATTAATTATTAATTAT
>CALKCV010000163.1 GCA_938083405.1 uncultured Microcoleaceae cyanobacterium
TTAAGAGATAAAAAAGAAAATAGAATCGTAAATTAATTGCTTGTAGGGTTGGTGTTTCACTCCACCAAACCGACAAGAGAGTTAATTTTAAAGCTCAAAAACCATCCGTTAAATCCTCTGCAAAATCCGTTGCAAAATTACCAATTAATTACGATCGCCAAAATACTTTTAGCTTGGTTGCAACTTAACAAACTATCGGTCTCGATAATAAAATTCTCGACTAAAAAAATTAGGTTTGCTCCTATCTTTGAAGCGATGAAAAGCTACAATTGCCCACAATCCTTTATTCAAATCTGCCGTCAACCAGGATTCGAGTTGGGAGCGATCGTAACGGGCATAAAATGCTTTTTCTCCAACATTATCTAGGAAAGGAATGGCGATCGCTTCTCCCCAATCTTCAGCTAACCCCGCTTGACTGACATGAATAATAAGAGAACCATCCTTTTTAGTCAAGCTAAATTTTTGAATTCCCTTACTTTCTGGATTAAAATTAACCCAGTTGCCGAGTTCGGGAGTAAAATCGATCGCCATTCCCGCTTCGGGTTCGATGCCATATATTTCTTGTCTTTCCATGCTGCAATTTCCTTTAATTTAGAGCAATAAAATTTCTACTGGCGGCGAAAAAAGTCGCGGGTATGATGGTTGGTTCTACCGCTGCCATCCTCATAGCAAACGTAGGATTGAATTACCAAAATTCCTAACTTCTGGTTGGCAACTAAATCAACTTTAATGCCCTTGAGATCGTAACGGGTATAGAAGCTATTGGCGATCGCTGCTTGTCCCATAACATAAGGGATCGCTTCAACTTCTCCCCAATCGATGGCCTCTGGTTGATTCGCGCCATAAATTTTTAATAAGAGGCGATCGCTCTCAACTCTAAGGATAGCCCTTACAATATAACGGCTATCCGATTTGAGATTAATCCAATCCCCCACCAGTGGGGAAAGATCTAATGCAGTCTCTCCCGGCGGACGTCCGTCGGCTTTCATATAGCAGGAATAAGAAGTCATTGGATATCTAGTCCTCGGAAGTGTTTGCAGGATAAAAAAACTCTCGGCGCAAGAAATTGGGGCGTTCCCGAAGCGGCCCGGAGGGCTTTTCGCTATCTTTAAAAACATAATGAGCCGCAATTACCCACAATCCTTTGTTCGTATTTGCCACCAAGTGTAAATCGTGGGAGTCAAAATGATATTCTGCTAAAAACGCCCGCTCTCCCGTAGCATTAACAAAAGGAATTGCCTCAGTTTCGCCCCAATCTTCAACAGATGTAGCCCCATAAGGACGAAAAAATACCCGATCTTCAGCTTGTCTTAGGCTAAACTGTTTAATCCCTTGGGTGGCGGGTTTGGAATTCACCCAAATGCCAGAGACAGAGTTAAAATCTAGGAAGCGATCGAGAGGGCTATCTGCTACCGAACGGTGAAAAAATTCATGGGTAAAATGACTGCTACGTCCGCTTTCGTCCAGATAACGGGTGTTGAACTCGATCGCCAAGACACCACTAGCAGCTCTGCCGAGCAAGTGAGTTTCAATACCATCGAGATGGTAAACTGCGTGAAACCCGCTCGCTAGAGATGGAGAAGCTGAAACATAAGGGACCGCTTCGACTTCGCCCCAGTCGATAGGTTCGCGATCGCTGCTGCCGTAACTTCGCACCCACAGTTGACCCTTTTCTGCTCTAAAAACGAGCTTTACGAGATATTGAGTATCTGGGTTGGCATTAAACCAGGTTCCCAGAAGCGAGGCAATATCGATCGCCCCTGCATCTAAAGGGCGGCGATCGGCCTCCATGAAATAAGGATAAGATGAATTTTCTAGCATATCGATCTCGAAATTAAGGAGAAAAAACTAATGACCCAAAACTCTCAAAACAATCAAGAACCTTCCTCAGCAAAACACGGATTTGAAAAATATCCGGGATGGAAAGCAATGAGAAAAAAAAAGATGGCTTGCTTAACAGAAGAATATCTCTTAAATAAGCCTCAATACGAACGAGCATTCCAAGATCTAGACAAATTTTGTATGTTTATCGGTCATCCCAGAAGCGGTCATACCATAGTCGGTTCGTTACTCGATGCTCATCCTAATATAATTATTGCTCACGAACAGGATATTCTTGAGTACATCGAACGAGGAATTCGGGAAAAAGAGCTTTATCATTTTTTACTCAATAATTCTCAACAACACGGCAAAAACAGGGAAGACTTAGCCAACACCGGCAAGGAGAAAGATTATAGTTATAATGTTCCCAATCAATGGCAAGGACGTTTTCAAAAATTAAAAGTAATTGGCGATAATAAAGGAGGTGCGACCTCCAGACGGTTAAGACAAGATATGTCCTTGTTAGAAACTGCTTTTAATGCAGTTAACAAACCTATTCATTTTATTCATGTCATTAGAAATCCATACGATAACATCGCATCAATATTAGTCAAAGGCAAAGGTAACTGGGCAATTCCAGAATTTTGTATCAAACATTATTTTTCCTTATGTGAAACTGTCGAACAGGTTCAGAAAAAACTAGCAGTCGAGCAATTCCATCAATTACGTCACGAAGATTTTGTTAGCAGTCCTAAAACAACTTTAAGCAAACTTTGCGAATTTTTAGGACAACCGGCATCGGAAGATTACCTGCATGACTGTGCGAGTATTGTCTTTGAATCGCCAAATAAAACTCGGACAAAAATACAATGGAAAACAGAGCATATAGAACAAATAAAAACCGAAATGGAAAAGTTTGATTTTCTGGGACGCTACTCTTTCACCGATTGATGGCGATCTTGGCTTTCTTTACAATTGAGAGCCACTCTCGCTTTCGATGGCGGCGGAAGCAACTTCTGTCTCCATCTGTGAATTGAAGCGATCGCCAATAGCATCGGGCAATTCGTATTCTAACCGGCGGAGGGGGGGATATTGGTAGGCCATCGCTACGGTCAAAATTAAAATCCCTCCCATGATAATATCTAAAAGTCCAATACCGCGACCCGCCCCCAGGCCAATAATTTGTCCGATATTTCCCGCTAAAAAACCTTCGGGAAGCATTAACGGTTCAAAAATCAGATCGTCTAAAGGACCGGCGATCGCATAACCCAGGGTTAAACCCATACTGGCAATTGGGACTTTTAAACCAAAAACTCTTCCCTGTAATTCTGGAGGAACCTTTGTTTGAAGAATAACTTGCACCAAACCCCCAACTACAGGGCATGTCAAAAAAAAGAAAAAATCAGATACAGTAAATAGATATAAAGAAGGACGCAAGCCAGCCAGTAAGATAAATACTCCTGTAAATAGGCTAAAACCAAATAATATCTTAATTTTGTTTTCTCGTTCTTTCCAAAAACTCATTATCAAACTACCTGCCGCAAGACCAGAACTGCCAATGGATAGAATAATACCAAGACCAACCGGCGAAGTCAAGGATAAAACTAAGGGAACTGTGAGGACATTAAATGCTCCAACAAAGACATTTCTAATTGCCAAAAAAATTAATAGTCCCAATAATCCCGGTCTGGCAATCAAATAATTCCAGCCGTCAGCAGCTTCTTTGAAAAACGAATTTTCGTCAGTATTTTCACTCTTTAAATTCGGTTCTGGGAAACGTACTAATAGTAGGGGAACGAAGGCAAAAAATAAAGTGGCAAAGTCAATGGCCATTATTCCCGGAAGCCCTACTATTCCTAGCAGTACGCCAGCTAATACTGGGGAAATTAATTTGGAAACAGACCTTCCTATGCCCGCAATACCGCCAGCACGAGCTAAGTATTTTTTAGGGACTAAAACAGTAGTAGCCGCCATATAAGCATTAGATTGACAGGAGTTAAAACAGCCGCTAAGAATTGCGTTTGCATAAAGATGCCAAATTTCTAATTTGCCAGTAACTAATAAGCCAGCAATAGCGAGAGTGCATAAACCGCTACATAAATCGGCAATAATCATCGTCCATCGACGATCCCAGCGATCGACAAATACTCCCGAGATCGGAGAAGTTATTAAGCTAGTTAAACCGTTAAAAAAAACTAATAAACCAAATAAAGTGACCGAGCCAGTTTCTTGATAAATCCAGACATTAAGTCCGAAACCTGTCAGGCGAGAGCCAATTAAGGAAAGAAATTGACCGCTCCAAATAAAGATAAAAACTTTCATCTACATTTCCCATTGAAAGATTATTTGACCGATGCCTCTTCATCCCCGAATGCCACTAATATAAGCTGCCGTAATTGCTTCTTGAGGGTTTTCAAAAATTTGCTCCGTCGAACCCATTTCGATCGCTCTACCGCTACCATCTTTTACCCAAAAAATAGCGCAATAATCCGCTATTCGTCGAGCCTGAGCTAAATTATGAGTGACGATTAAAATCGTATATTTTCCCCGCAAACTGACAATTAAATCTTCCACAGTACCGCTAGAAATCGGATCTAAAGCGCTACAAGGTTCGTCCATCAATAAAACTTCGGGTTTTAACGCTAAAGTTCTAGCAATACAAAGCCGCTGTTTTTGCCCCCCTGAAAGACGAAGTGCCGGAGAATTTAAACGGTCTTTAACTTCATCCCAAAGACCTACATTTTTCAAAACTTCTTCAACAATTAAATCGACCTGCTGGCGTTTTTTAATTCCATGTTCTTTTAAAGGAAAAGCTATATTTTTCCAAATTGATAAAGGGAAAGGATTGGGTTTTTGAAAAATCTTGCCCACCCGGCGACGAAGAGCGATTGTATCGGTTTTGGGGTGGAGAATATCCAACTCTCCTAATTGAATTTTCCCGCATACTTTACAGTTAGGTATTAAGTCTGTTAAGCGATTCAAGCAACAGAGAAAACTGGTTTTACCAGAACCAGAAGGACCGATAATTGCTGTAATGGAGCCTTTGGGAATCGATAATTCTAAATCTTGAAATGCTGCCTTAGAACCGTAATAAAGGCTCAAATTGTTAGTAGAAAGATAAGATTGAGGTAGATTCGTATTACTAGGAGAGGAAATCAATTGGTTTTCTGAGGAAACTATAGTCATGGATAAATTTAATATTTAAAAATCTAGCGAGCAGGTCAAGAAACCAGGTTTTTTGGAAAAACATGGTTTCTGAGATACCAAAAAGCGTGGTTTCTGAGAATACGATTTGCGGCTCTCTAGGGCGAGTCAATTTTGAATCTTTTGATGGAGCAAACGCTCGGCAATCCAAATTGCCGCAGTGTCGATCGCTAATAATAAAAATACTAATACCATAGCGGAGGCATAAGCTTTACCATCTCCTCCAGGAACGTTCATTGACAAATCATAAATATGGAGGGAAAGGGAACGGCCGGAATCAAAAAGAGATTCGGGCATCCGATAGACATAACCGCTGGTATAAATAAGAGCCGCAGTCTCGGCCATCGCTCGTCCAATTCCTAAAATTAACCCTGCCACTAAACTAGGAACCGCTGCTGGCAATAATAAATTTATCAGAGTGGCAGTTCGGGAAAGGCCCAGAGATGCAGCGCCCAAACGATAATCCTTAGGAACAGATCGCAGTCCCTTTTCTACAGACCGGATTAGAATGGGCAATACCATACAGGCCAGAGTTAAACCCCCGGAAATTAGGGAAAATCCCAATCCCAAGGCAATGCAAAAAACGGCATTACCAAATAAACCGAAAACAATCGATGGGACGCCCGCGAGAATATCCAAACAGATTCTAATCGATCGCCCAAACCAGTTATCTGCTGGCGTAAATTCAGCCAGCAATATTGCCGTCCCCAGTCCTAAGGGTAGGGCAACGGCCAAACAAATGCTCAAAAGCAGCAAAGTCGAAACTAAAATTGGGAGAATACCGCCAGTACGACCGGCATCTTGGGGTTCTGCTATCAGAAATTCCCAAGAAAATTCTCCGACACCGTGCCACAGGATATCCAGCAAAATCCAGAGGAAAATACTGGTAATTAAAATTGCCGTTGACCAAACTAGCAGGGTTAACAAAATATCCCCATAAGCTATTTTTTTCTTTCGCAATTTATTAATCATAAAAATCTTGGGGGGCGATCGCCTCTGCCAGCAAAACCAAAATAAAACTGGCTCCCATCAACAGCAAACCGCTTACAAACAAAGCCGAACGGTGTTCTCCCATAGCAAAACCCAGTTCCAAGGCGATATTAGCAGGCAAAGTCCGGATCGGAGCGAAAATAGAGCCGGGAATTTGAACCACATTGCCACAAACCATTAAAACAATCATGGTTTCTCCCAGAGCCCGTCCCGCGCCCAGAACAATACTCGCGAATAATCCCAACCGCGCTGCTGGCATCACAATACCCCAGATAGTTCCCCATCGGGATAATCCCAGAGAAGTTGCCGCGTGGAGATATTCTTGAGATACTGCCGCAAAACTGGTGTCAACGGTTAGGGCGATCGTCGGTAAAATCAATAGGGCCAAGAGCAAAATACCAGCAAGCAAACTGGTTCCTGGAGGATGGAGGCGGTTAATCAGGGGAACCAATACCATCAATCCCCAAAAACCATAGACAACTCCCGGGATTCCGGCCAGCAACTCTAGCGATCGCCGATAGAAATTAGCTAATTGTGGGGGAGCGTAATAATTGCAAAACAAAGCAGAGAGAATCCCCAAAGCCCCCGCCAGTAAAACTGCACCAACCCCAACTAACAGGGTACTGACCAGCATTGGCATCAGATTGTAGAATCCTTGGAGGGGATTCCAAGAGGCATCCCTAAAAAAGGCTAGCAGGCCGACCTTTCTAAATGCCGGCAGGGACTCAAGAATTAGGAAAGTCATTATCAAAAAGACAATCCCCCCAACCATCCCTGCCATAACTCTGAGAATCCACACGAGCAAACTATCAATTTTTTGGGGGAACAAATTTTTGTTGGCGGATAATGTCATGGTTCTCCTCAGCTAGATTAAAATCAATAAATTGTTTGGCCAACTCCGAAGGTTCTCCCTTGGTAACTAAATTAAGCTGGCGCTGCAAAGGGAAACTGCCATCGGCAACTGCCTGTTGATTTGCTTCAACACCGTCTAAGGCCAACAGTTTAATCTTGACACCTTGGTTAAGGTCGTATTCTGCCGAACCAATGGAAACGTAACCTATAGCGTTAGGATTGCCAGCAATAGTTTTAATCCCCTGTTGGTTGTCGCCAACGATTACATCTGGTTGAATATCTGCGTTGTTAAGACCAAAATATTTAAGAAATATATCTAAAGTTGAATGTCCTTCTGCTTTATGTACGACAGTTATGGGAGCGTCTTTAGCGCCTAAGTCTTTCCAATTATCGATCTTGCCGAGATAAATATCGACAATCTGTTGGCGGGTAATATTGGTTAAAGGATTTTCTCCATGAACCACCATCGCAATGCCGTCGCGACCGATGAGAAAGACTTGCATCCCTTCTCCTTCTTCTGGTTTTAAGGCCCTCGAAACCATCGCTATGTCCGCCAATCCTTGACGGGCATCTGCCAATCCCCTTGAGGAACCTCCTGTTTGGACGTCGATCCGAGTACCGGGATGCTGCCGTTCAAAGCGTTGGCCGATAGCTAAAGCTAGAGGGGCCATCGTGCTTGCTCCCGTCAGGGTTAATTTTTGCTGTTTTAATTCAGTTGCCCCAGGCTGAGTACAGCTTTGGAGGCAAATAGCTACGAGTAAAGCTAGGGTCAGGCATGACCTTAATTTAGGAATCATATCGACTTTTTGAAGTAATCTTAACTAATAAAAAGCAGAAAATTATGCGTATTTACTTGTCTAGTTCTCATGTTTATCCTGCTAAAGTTACCGGAACTGCATCTCAACATATCACAGATCTATTAGCCAAAGGTTTGGCAGAACTCGGGCATGATGTTTTTTACGATCTTAGAGAGAACGAAATTTTAGAACCGCTGCCAAAGGGTGTTAATTTAGTTAATAAACGAATGTGGGATGTCGAGATTTTACACCCTCAAGATGTTGCTCCATTTAATTCATTTGATTCTTGTGGCAAACCTTGGGTAAGAACGTATCATGCCCCCTTCGGAAATCATGTCGTTCCTTCAGACTTTCTTGAAAAAAACAATAGAATTTTTGTTTCCCAATTCCATGCAAAATGCTTTGGTAGCCAACGTTATGTTTATAACAGTATCGAACCCGATGAGTTTATTTATTCTGAAACCAAAGATAATTACTTTATTTTTTTAGTCTCCGGTTTGGAAAGAGCTATTTTAAAAGGATTAGGTCTTGCTTTGGTACTCGTTCAAGAACTCGGCATCAAACTGGTGGTTGCTGGCTCTAGTAAAGATGATTTTTACCAGAGGCAATTTGCTGCTATGTGCCGAGAACAAGGAGTAGAATTTGTTGGTGAAATAAGGGGAAAACAAAAAGCAGAATTAATCGCTGGAGCTAAAGCACTTTTCGCTCCAACATCGATCCCCGAGCCTTTTGGCTTGGTGGTAGCTGAAGCTTTGATATCGGGAACTCCAGTAATTTGTAGCGATCGCGGAGCTTTTCCAGAATTAGTCTCTTCAGAAGTTGGTTTTGTTTGCAGCAAATTTAATGAATATATTAGTGCTGTGGAAAAGATTAACACGATTTCTCCTGAAGTTTGCCGAAAAAAAGCTCTGAAAGATTTTCACTACTTAAGAATGGCGGCCGATTATGTTAAGGAATACGAGAAAGAAATGAAAATCTAATACTTTTTTGATTACCAATTAATATCTTTCTCGTAACCTGTTTTAATCAGTACCTCTCCAAAACGCTGCTTAAATTCTGCCTTAATTGTTTCAGAGAAATGATTTTGCCAATCTCCAGCAATTCCTTTTCTTTCATGGGAGTTAATATCCTCTTGACCTTTTTGGCGTTTCGCCATCGCTTCAAAAGAATGGGTGCGGACAATTTCATGCAGCCGTTGGCGCTCTATATTAATTTCGCAACGATCGATTATTTGCTCGATAATTTCATATTGATTATCGAGCAAATCTTCGTATTTGATGACTAAAGATTCATTATCTAGCCAAGATGTCTGGATATTAGCCAAACGTGGTAACACTTCATCCATCAGGTAAATTAAGCCTTTTTCTCGATCTAGATTTTGCAAATTTTCCCGCCACCGAAGCAAGTTATCTGTTAATGGAGCGTGGCTGATTTTAAAACTAAAATAAGCAGAAACTAAGGCATCGCGGAGGTCGCGAATAACGATAAATTTTCGATAATCTTTCTTCTGGAACTGAAAATGATACCAGTTAGAAAAATAAGTTTGAGGAGAGCGAAGAAAATCTTTGTGCTTCAGGTAATTTAATAACCTACTAGAACCAATAAGTGCTTCAAAATCAGGCTTGGCCAGATAAACGCACGGATAAACTCTACCAATCTTAATAGAATTTTTTTGATAGTGGGCTCCCCTGATTTGGTTGGGAACATAGCGATCGCCCGCACAAGACTTGAGTATTGCGGAAATCCATTGGGAGCCTGCTTTTTGATGGGTTATGTGAAATAC
>CALKCV010000164.1 GCA_938083405.1 uncultured Microcoleaceae cyanobacterium
TCCTCTCTAACAGTTCTTCCGAGAGGGAACCTAAAGCTTCGGCAGAAAGTTCCCCCAACAAACTAGAGGACTCGGGCTTTTTGACCTCCTTAGTCACTAGCCAAAACTGGCGATCGGCTTGATACCAGGCAAAAGTACAGACATCAACTTCTAATAAACCGTACAACTCCCGAACGGTAGTTTCCAGGATGGTATCGAATTCTAAGGAATTGCGAATCTGGCTGCCGATGCGATCTATCAGCGCTTCCCTTTTTGCTAGCTGCCGGAATTGCGCTTCGGATTCCTGTAGGGCCAATTCTGCCCGCTTGCGATCGGTAATGTTGCTCGTCGTGCCCACGATTCGATAGATAGCGTCCTTAGCATCCCGCAGGGGAGTCAGAGTAGTCAGATACCAATTATCGGCTTCTTGCAAAGTCACGCGCTCTTCATAACGGACAGAAGTACCAGCAGCAATGCAGTCCATCATTGTTTTTCTAAACTCAGAGCCTTGTTGGGGACCAAATATTTCTTCTGGGGTTTTCCCGTAACCGTCGGCGGAAGTCATGCCGATCGTCTGCTCTGCCAATAGGTTCCAACCAATGTAGCGGAAATTGCCATCGCGGCCAACATCAACCACAAAAATGACCTGTTCGACACCATCGTAGATGCTGCGTAAAAATTGCTCTCGCTCTCGGAGGGTGGCTTCCGAGCGCTTGCGCTCCGTTATATCCATTACGGTGCCGAAGAGTCGCACGGTTTGGTCTTGGCGATCGCATACTGCTTCTGCTCTGGCGTTGACGTAACCTATCTCCCCGTTGGGGCGGTGGATGCGAAAGTCAAAGTCGCAAGGTTCGCCGGTGGCCAGCACTTTTAAGGTATTTTTTTGCCAAAGTCTTCTGTCATCTGGATGCACCATGAGGATGTGTTCTTCTGGGGTTGGTGTCGGTTGTGTTGGCTTTAGGCCGTAAATTCTTTTGATTTCATCGGACCAGATTATGGTGCGGGCACTCAGGTCGAATTCCCAGTTGCCGATGTGAGCTATTCTTTGAGCGGCTTGGAGGTTGCGAGCGAGGCAATTTAGTTCCTCTTCGGCAGCTTTGCGATCGCTGATATCCCTGGCCACTACATAAATCAATCCTTCTTCTGGAAAGGGCACTGCAGTCCAAGCCAGCCACTTGTAGGAACCGTCCTTTATCCGGTAGCGATTGTCAAATCGGACGATGCTTTTGCCTAGCTTAGTAAGACCCTCAAATTGCGCTCTGGTCGGAGCTATATCTTCTGGATGAACGAATTCCATAAAGGGCGTTGACAAAATTTCGCTTCGAGTATAACCCAAAAGTTTCTGCCAAGAAGGGTTAATCCTTTTAAAATAACCGTCGAAACCAGCGATACAGAGCAAATCCAGGGAAACTGTAAAGAAGCGATCGCGCTCTATTTCTGCCCGCTTGCGTTCCGTAATATCCCGCCCTTCGGCGATTAACAGTACCACTTTATCGGTTTCATCTTTGAGAGGTTTAATGGAAAAATCTATGGTTGCGAGACTGTTATCAATTCCTACTAAATCTAACTCGTAACGGCTAAAATTCCCCTCGGCCGCCCGGTGGATGCTTTCTTTGATAAGAACGCGATTTTCTGGAAGCCACCGGGGCGCGCTCCAAAATGGCTTGCCGGCTAACAGGTAAGATGCCTTATCGGCTAACAGGCAAGATGCCTTGTCGGCTAACAGGCCGGAGCTCTGTTCTAACAGGCCGGATGCCTGTTCTACGGGAGAAGAATTTTGAATGCCCAAAAAATCCAGGGTAGTTTCGTTGCTTTCTATAACCGTACCATCTGGTTGTAGCAAGGCCATAAATTGGAACATGGAGTCGAAGACGGCGCGAAAGCGTCTTTCGCTTTGTTGTAGATCTGCTTCAGCTTGTTTGCGATCGGTAATATCCCTGACTATGGCTAACACTTCCGAATCTTCCACCACTGCAACCCGGGCCTCGCACTCTTGGAGAGCCCCCATTAGAAGCAGTTGATACTCAAAAACCTGCATTTTGCCCGTCCCCAGTGCCAATTCCGTATGGTGCAAAATCGAGCTAGCTACTTCGCCCGGCATAATTTCGGCTACATTTTTCCCGATAAACTCGTTGTTGGGTACTGGGAGATCGAATATATTGGGGGCTTTGAAATCTAAGACCGTGCCGTCTTTACTGAGGCGAAACAGTAAATCTGGCATGGCGGATAAGATCGCCCGATTTCTGGCTTCGGTTGCTTCGAGGGCTGCTTCCGCTCGCTTGCGATCGCTGATATCTCTGGCAACGCCGCAATAACCCTCGAAATTCCCATCGACATCGAAAACAGGCATCCCGCTGGTTTCGAGAACTACTTCGCGTCCGTCTTTGTGGATGTAAAGGTTTTCGATATTAGCGAAGGGTTCTTGGGCTTTTGTTAGAGAATTAAAAAGCGATCGCGACCGCCGCCCTTCTGCGGTTGGCATGAGGTCGAAGGGAGTCTTGCCCAAGACCTCTTCGGGAGAGCGACCTAAAATCTTGCTAACCTGCGGGCTGACATAAGTGTAGTTCCATTCTAGAGCCGCGCTCCAAATCCAATCGCTGCTGGTTTCGACTAAATTGCGGAATCGCTCTTCGCTCAATCGCAAGGCTGTTTCTGTTTCTTTGCGTTCGGTGATATCCGTGAAGGATGCCACCGAGGCATAAGGGGTGTTTTCGCCCTGGCGAAATAATGGCTGGGTATTGACGGAAATCCACGTGAGAGTGCCATCTACTTTTTGAACCCCCATAATGACGTTGTGGCAAGGCTTACCGGTTCTGAGAGTAACGGAGTTAGGATGTTCCTCGCCCGGAAAGGGCGAGCCATCTTCTTTTATTGCTCGCCAGTGCGGCTCTTTTGAAGTTCGCTCCATCATCTCTTGCGCGCTCAATCCCAATATTTTTTCCGCGCTGGCATTGCAGGCGCGGATGGCACCGTCAGCAGATTGTAGGAGTATGCCTTCTGCGGTCGCGCTCAATAGAGTGCGATATCGCGCTTCGCTTTCGGCTAGGGAGGTAATTAATCTGGTTTTTTCTCCTTCTATTTGTTTGCGATCGCTTATATCCCTCACAAACCCATCCCAAACTATGTCTCCATTGGCGCGCTTTTGGGGCCTTGAAATTCCCGACAACCATTTTATCCTACCCGAAGGGGTTATTATCCGCCACCGATCTTCCCACTCGGTTAGATTTTGCGCGGATCGGGCTATTGATTCCCGTAGCAGCACTTGGTCTTCTGTCGGTACTAACTCCCACATTCTAGCGGGATTTTGTAGAATTTCTGACGCTGTTAATTCATAAATTTCCAGCGCTCCATCGCTGATATAAGTCAGGCCGTCGGAAGCGTCTGGGTGGAGTACGTATTGATAAATTACTGCGGGTAAATTCCTAGCTACTTCTAGGCAGCGAGATGATTCTGAGTTGGGATCTTTTTCTGCCTTCTGAGTTTCGCTTATTTCGGCGATAATTCCATTAATTATGCTACGGTTTTCTTCTTCGCTCTTTACCATCCACAATTTGTTTTTAATTAAGCACAGTTCCCCGTTGGCTTTTTGGATGTGGTATTTTATTTCTTGTTTGCCTGTTTTCGAGATTTTAGCCAAACATTGAAGCAGGCGATCGCGCTCCGAAGGGATAATTAATTCTAGCCATAAATTGGGATTGTTTAAGAGTTTTTTGGCGGGGCGATCGTAGAGCTTCTCGGCAGCTTTATTAATGTAAACCATTTGATAAGTTTTAGCTTCAATAGCCCACACAGCTTCTTCTATTTCGTCGATAATGCTACCGCATTCCCCATCCCATATTGCTTTTTTAGAGGATTTGTTTCTTCCATCTACAGATTTGTTAGCCATAGCGCGTCTATATTTTTACCGTAACATAATTGTTTTTTAACGAACCAGATTCTACCCCGTCGGTTTGTCCCTTTTGGCATTACCTAGCTGTTTAGTAATACGTAATTAGTTATTTTAGTCGGCAGAACCCCATAGATGCCCCTTATCTATATTTTTTTCTTTAAGCAGAAAATATTTGTTTTCATTAT
>CALKCV010000165.1 GCA_938083405.1 uncultured Microcoleaceae cyanobacterium
TATTTCCCAACTGCAAGCTACTATCGAAGACCTGGAAAGTAACGCGGGTAATAATGAAGAAATAAATCTAATTTTCGCTCGAATTGGACTTTTGGAGCAAAAATTAGACCGGGTTCAAAATAAGGTTAAATCGGAGTCGGAAATTGAAAAAGAAAGCGCAGAGATTAGGGCAATAGAAGAGGAGCGATCGCAGTTGTATGCCTCTAACGCAGAACTTACTTTGGACCTAAAGGCTTTGCGAGGGCAGTTAGAAAAATTGCAAAAGCAAGTTGCAAAATTGCAAAAGCAAAATCGAGAAATAGTTAAACCCTATTTACAAAGGCTCAAGCGGGCGGTGAACGAATTACAACAAAAGTAAGTTAAGTAATTAATAATTAATAATTAAGTACCCCTGCAAAATTAATTGGACATACCAAACAGGCGAGACGCCTGTTCTACGGGGAAATAAAAAATCATTTTATCTAAATATTTTTGCCTATCTACTTAATAATTAATAATTGTCGGACTCTCCGAGTCCGGGCGGCTCAGGAGCGTTAATCATTGCTCCGTCGGCTATAGCGTTTTTAAACGACTACTCAGACAGAAGGATCGGGAGATATGGAAGTGGCAATACCACTTCCTGCTAACCATCCAGTAGTCCAGGCACTCTGAAAATTAAAACCACCTGTTACGCCGTCGAGATCCAAAACTTCCCCCGCTAAATAAAGTCCGGGGCAAAGGCGACTTTCCATGGTTTTGAAGTTCACTTCCTTAAGAGAGACACCGCCGCAAGTGACAAACTCTTCTTTAAATACTCCTTTGCCTTTTATCTGGTACTTGCCAGAGGCAAGTTCTCCGACTAAGCGATCGATAGATTTATTTGATAGCTGCGCCCAGAGTTGCTGGGAGTCGATCGCCGCTGCCTTTAGTACGCTTTCCCACAAACGGCGGGGCAGAGGAAAGGGGCAACTGTTGGCGATCGCCTTTTTTTCTTTCCCCCTGCGAAGTTGCAGTTGCCCTCGCAACTCTTCTCGGTTGTATTGAGGCAACCAATTAATTAATAAATTGGCTCTGTAGCCGCGATCGCTCAAAAATCTCGCCCCCCAGGCAGACAGTTTCAACACCGCAGGACCGCTCAAACCCCAGTGAGTAATTAACACCGGTCCGGTTTGTTCTAAATTCTTCGACTTGCCAGATTCCTTATCTGCCAGTCGCAAGCGAACCCTGGCAACTGAAACTCCGGCTAAATCTTCGAGTCGTTCGTCCTTGAGATTAAAAGTAAATAAAGACGGCACCGGAGTTACGATGCTGTGACCTAAATTTTTAGCAATGCGGTGTCCTTGGGGGCTGCTGCCAGTAGCTAGGAGGAGGCGATCGCTCCGCAAGACTTCCCCAGATTTTAATTTAATCTCAAATTGGGAGTCAGAGTTTGCGAACCGGCTAGATGCCCCTTCTACCGGGGTTTGGGAATTAGCCAACAGGCTAGATGCCTGTTCTACGGCGGTGCCGGTTCTAATTTCTACTCCCGCATTTCTGGCATCCGAGAGCAAACAATCAACAATAGTGGCGGAGTCGTCGGTTATGGGAAACATCCGCCCGTCCGCTTCGGTTTTCAGTTCCACCCCGCGCCGGGCAAACCATTCAACCGTATCGCGGGCTTGAAATCTGCTGAAAGGGCCCCGGAGTGCTTTGCTGCCTCTGGGGTAATTTTGGACGAAAACTGCCGGATCGAAACAGGCGTGGGTGACGTTGCAACGCCCCCCGCCAGAGATGCGGACTTTGGCGAGGGGTTTTCGCCCCGCTTCTAATAAGATGACGCGAGTACCGGGATGGGTGGCGGCGGCGGCGATCGCTGCAAAAAAACCCGCTGCCCCACCACCCACTACTACTACTTTTAAACTATTTAAACTTGGGGAAATAGACACTATTATTCTTCCGGTTCAAAATCTTCCTTTCCTACACCGCACGTGGGACAGACCCAATCATCGGGGATATCTTCAAAGGCGGTGCCGGGCGCTATTCCAGAATCTGGGTCTCCCGCTTCTGGATCGTAAACGTAGCCGCAGACCGAGCATACATATTTTTTCATGGTAGTCGTTCTCCTTCATTAATGGCTGTTTGACTACTTTAACAACCTGGGGGCGCTTTTGTTTGAGGGGCCAGTGCCAATTTTTCTTAACTTGGCCCCCAGAGCCTGTATTTTTTTTGAGCTCTCAAAAAATGGCAATGGCATTTTTGCTGCCTGCAACAGAACGTGGGACGTTCTTCCAGGGAAAAAATTCAGCAAAATGGCGGATGCTTTTTCACAGCAAATATGAATGGTTTCCATAAATAGAAGAAAAATGAGTAAATATTCTTATGAATAAAGTCCCGCAAAATCGCGGATGCGCGAATTATTAAAACAAGATTAAAATAAGGAAATCAACTTACTGTTACATAAAGAAGTAGTACAATTATTTGCGGCTAGGGGAGCGATCCCAACCATAAGGTTAAAGTCATATTGGCTTATCCAAACTGGAGTCATAATGAGTAGTGAAAGTAAAAACGAACAATGGTTTACGAAAAAAAAGGAGTAAAAAAAGCCGCTGCCGCTTTATTAATTTCTTCAACCCTAACAGCAGCGGGACTAGCAAGCTCCTGTGATACTTTAGAAGTTGTTAATCCCATGGCATTCAGGGGCAATGAAACAAAGGTCCAAGAACTAAAGACCGGGTTAAATTCTTTAATTGTCGTCCATACTGTCGCCAGGAGTAAAATAAGCGACAATAGCAGTACCACAAAAACTGAAAATAATACGAAAGAAACTCCCCCTTATCCCGGGGATAGTAACGAGCGCTGGACGACGCAGGCATAAGCATTTCAAAAATTAGGGTTTTTTTTAGTCGAGTATTTACCACTTTCAGTCAAAACAGCAATTTCTCTACAATTTTAATTGCGCGAAATAGGCATTCATTAGCTCGACAGGATGGTTCTCACAAAAGGATAAAAAGCGATTGCCGCTCAGGTGCGATCGCTTTTTATTTTGTAATGGTTCAACAACTAACAATTAACAATTAACAATGAATAATTAATAATTAACAATTAACAATTAACTAGGATTGCTATCTTGTCTGATGGACCTGTCGGACATAGAGCGATCGAGGCGCTGAAATCCCTGCGTTTCGTCCCATTGTTTGGAGATAAATCTAGGATGGCCATATTCTTGTTTTTTGAAAAAAGCAGGTATTAACCATCCTACTACATCGATAAAGCTCAAAAAATGCTATGTTAATAAAATATAGTAAAGGTGCTTCGTAGTAATCCGGGAGCGCGATTTCAACCCATCTGGTAAGAAATAGTTTCTAGCGATCCGGGAGCGCGATTTAGACCCATCTGGTAAGAAATAGTTTGTAGCGATCGCTACGAAGCACCCTTGCACGGCTAGGTAAAGTCACTACCTCTTTAGCACAACAAAAAAAGTCTAATTCAAGAAAAACATCCCTCCAAGATAACAGCAATGGAACTCGCACCTTTATATCCAATTTTATATCCCATTCTTAAATCCGCTTTTCCCAATTGCCTCTGGAGCGGAGATGCGAAAAAACGAGAAATCGCCCTAACTTTTGATGACGGACCGCACCCAGAATACACCCCTCAACTGTTAGAAGTTTTAGATAAATATCAAATAAAAGCCAGCTTTTTTTGGTTGGGAATATGCGTCGATCGCCATCCAGAAATAGCTAAAGAAGTCCATCAACGGGGTCACTGGATCGGTTTGCACGGTTACGACCATAAAAACTTTCCCTACCTCAATGCTAAAGAACTTAAAGATAGCTTAGAAAAAACTCAAGCGGCTATTTATAAAGCCTGCGGTTTGGAACCAAAATTAATCCGCGATGTCCGCCCGCCCAACGGTTTTTTTCTTCCCGATACATTGAAATTATTAAAAAGTTGGAATTATCGTCCGGTAATGTGGAGCGTAGTGCCAGAAGATTGGGAACTTCCCGGAGTTAATCTAGTAGTAAAGCGGGTACTTAAGCAAACCCGAAACGGTTCTATTATTGTTTTGCACGATGGATTTTATGGCGGCATTGAAGTAGCGAAAACTGCGACAGAAGTTATTAGGCTTTTACTGGAACAAAATTATAAATTTGTCGCCGTAGATGAGATGTGGAAAATAGCCCAGAAACCTGATTTTTGATACAATACCTTCGCCCTCAAGAAAAAATACCATTCGTAGGTTGGGTGTAGCGACAGCGCAACCCAACAAAATCGTTGGCTTGGGCTACCCTGCACCCAACCTACAAGAAAAATGGCGAAGGTATTGTTAATTTAACTAAATGCTATTATGACTCCAGACAACCGCTCTCAAGTACGTCGAGTATTGGTCATCACCTTATTACTCAATCTGCTGGTGATGGTGATAAAAATTGCTGTCGGTTGGTGGACTGGCTCCCTCAGCTTGCTGGCCGATGCTTTGCACAGCGTTACCGATAGCGCTAATAATATTCTTGGCTTAATCGCCAATCCCGATCGCCTCCCCCAGACCAGATCGCGAACATCCCTACGGACACCAAAAGTTCGATGCCATCGGCGCTTTAGGAATAGCCGCTTTTTTAGCCATAGCCTGTTTTGAAATTCTCAGCGGGGCGATCGAACGCATCGTTACTGGAGGCAAAGAAGTTAATATGTCTGCTGCGGCTTTGTGGCTCTTATTAATTGTCTTATAACAATTAATAATTAATAATTAATAATTAATAATTGAGGGAAATGTGTGGGCTCCTT
>CALKCV010000166.1 GCA_938083405.1 uncultured Microcoleaceae cyanobacterium
TGTAGGTAGGCAGAAAGGAAACGGAACCCAAAGTCCCCGCTATCGGGGAGCTATAGCCCTATTAACGCGATAGACCCCAGGAGAGATTCCCCCTAGAAGAAACACAACAATAAGAAGGATTGCGATAGCGTATTATCAATCGTAACCACCAATATTGAAAGTCCAATATAGGGATTAAATATGACGCAAAATCTAATCGAGATTAACCAAAACGGGCAAACAATTGCTCTGCCCGAGGAAATTTATAATAGGTTGCTAGCTACTGAAATAGACCGCCGGTCTGGTCAAGCCAACAAACCAGAAGTGGATTTAGAAGCAGCCAACGAAAATTTAGGCAATGCCGAGGCGATCGCCTTAATCGAATGGGCAGCGGAAACTTTCGGTTCGGGCCTAGTAATGACAAGCAGTTTCGGCATTCATTCCGCCGTCATGCTGCATTTAGCCACCAGAGTCGTCCCCGATATCCCCGTTATCTGGATCGATACCGGTTATCTGCCGGCCGAGACCTATAAATTTGCCGAAGAATTAACCGAAAAACTCAATCTTAATTTAAAAATTTATCAGTCCCCGATGAGTCCAGCCCGAATGGAAGCCCTCTACGGCAGACTTTGGGAAGAAAATAGCCTTGAGGCCCTCAACCGTTACGACCAGATCCGCAAGGTAGAACCCATGCAAAGGGCCCTTAAGGATTTAGGGGCGACCGGTTGGTTAGCGGGACTTCGTAAAGATCAGACGGACCACCGCAAAAGCTTGCAACGGATCGGCAAACAAGGGGATATTTACAAAGTCTTGCCGATCTTCGAGTGGAACTCGCGGGACGTTTACTATTACCTGACAGAGAACGAGTTACCCTACCACCCATATTTCGATTTGGGATATACCACCGTTGGCGACTGGCATTCGAGTCGCCCCGTCACTGCCGAGGACGAGAGCGATCGCGACACCCGTTTCCAAGGCCTCAAGCAGGAATGCGGTTTGCACTTGCCCCAGACTGTCGGAGAAGCTCAAAGTCTTGATTCTAGTTATTTGTAATGGTTCCACTGGAACTCGCGAAACCCGGTTTTTTTAACAATACCAACGCCCTCAAGAAAAAATACCATTCGTAGCATTTGTAGGTAGCGCGCACGCGGAGCGGAACCCAACAAAATCGTTGTTTTTTGGTACGAAGATGTTGGGTTTCACGAAGGTCCGCACAACCGTTCGAGAAATTGGCTCAAAGTCTTGATTCTAGTTATTTGTAATGGTTCCACTGGAACTCGCGAAACCCGGTTTTTTAAAAAAAACCGGGTTTCTGGAGCCCGAACCAATTATTAATTATTAATTATTAATTATTAATTACTTCAAAGCCTCGGCATGATACCGAATATGGTCTTCCATGAAAGTAGCGATGAAATAATAACTATGGTCGTATCCTTCTTGCATTCTAACAGTCAGATCGACTCCCAATTGTTCGCAAGCTGACTCAAAGAGTTCCGGCAATAATTGTTGTTGTTTTAAAAACGGATCTGCCGTGCCAATATCGATTAGAAAAGGGCGAGTGCTACCCAAAGCTAACACCAATTCTGTCGCATCATAAGTCCGCCATATTTCTCGATCTTTTCCGAAATAATTACTAAAAGCTTTCTCCCCCCAAGGGCATCGCGTGGGGGCGCAAATTGGCGAAAAAGCTGAAATAGATTTATATTTACCCGGATTTTTCAAAGCACAAATTAATGCGCCGTGACCCCCCATAGAATGACCGAAAATGCTCTGCTTTTCCTGAATAATAGGAAAATATGCTGCCATTAAATTAGGCAACTCATCGACAACATAACTGTACGTTTGGTAATATTTTTTCCATGGTTCCCGGGTAGCATTTACATAGAAACCCGCACCGCTTCCTAAATCCCAATCTTTATCTTCATCGGGAATGCCTGTATTGCGAGGACTGGTATCGGGGACGACTAACATTAAGCCATATTTAGCAGCAAATTGTAGAGCGCCTGCTTTGGTAATAAAGTTCTCTTCGCTACAGGTTAAACCAGAGAGGAAATAAAGTACGGGAACGGCGGAAGATTTTGCTTGTGGAGGTTGATAAACGGCAAAGCGCATTTCGCTATTACAGCTAGCAGAATCGTGGCTATAAAAACTTACTTTACCGCCGAAGCTTGAATGTTCTTTAATAAGTTTTGGTGGTTCGTACATAGTTGGAACGTCGTTAGTCGTTAGTTGTTAGTTGTTAAAATTAGTAATGGGGCTGACAGCTTTCAGGGATGGAGCTAGAGAACAAGTCAAGAAACCGGGTGTATGTGCAGTAGCTAACTAAATAAGTAATCGTGCAAAAGAATTTTCGTTCAAAAATTCCCCAGCGGATGGCGCAATTATTAACGATCGACAGCCACTAGAACGACGAAGGTCCGACAATTATTAATTATTAATTATTAATTATTAATTACTTATCGGCGTTTTTCCCATCAGAAACCCGGTTTCTGAAATACAATTTGCGACTCTCTAGCTCTTACGCAAAAATACGGTAACAGAAAGTTACAACCATCCCAGCGATCGCCTCCCCCAGAGATTTTATGACAAAATTGGCATTTTCCGTAACAGCCATTTGGTAAAGTGTAGTTAATCGGATATCCGCTCGTATTTTACCATATTTGACATAAAAAAATGAAAAAAGCCAAGATTGAAGCCGTAAAAAAAGCGATCGCTCTCCCGAACTTTAAGCATGGTTTCCTGTTGAAAATTGCCCTCACCCATCCAGATTACATTTACCAACAAATTAATTTAGACAGACTGGAAAAAGAACGACTTTTCCTAGAATATCAAGGGTTAGTCGATTTAGGTTCTGCCGCGCTGGCTAGAATTGTCAGTAATTATTTATCATCTCGTTTTAGGAAACTAGGCGATGCTACTCTGACAATAATTAAAAGCGACTTAGTTAGTAGAGAAATGCTGGCTAAATTTGCTAGAGAATTAAAGTTAAACAAATTTGCAATGCTGCCAGAGAGCTATAACTGGAAACACAAAAACGAGCAACAGAAAATCCTAGCTGGAATCTTCGAGGCAGTATTGGGGGCAATCTATTTAGAGTTTAATCGGGATTTAGCAAGAATGGAGAAATGGTTGGGCGATCGCTTTCTCGAAAGGGCAGTTAATAATTTGTTGGCCGATGTCTTTACGGCAGAATTAGAAGAAACAGAAGCCGATTTTCAACTGCTAAGTTGGGTCGAATCTTTAGGCATTCCCTACCTTAGATGTTCCGATCGCGATTGTCCTTTAGCAGGATATTGAAAATAGATTTTTGTTTTTCTATTAGCCACCCGGTTTCTATAGGAAGCCGGGTTTTTTTATGGATAATGAAGGGCAGCGATAGCAGCGAGGCCCCAGCAGGCAAAATGTCTGGAGAGAAAAATAATTATTTAGTTAAAAGTACGACTTTAGGGTTAAACTTGTGCCTAATCTGCTGTAACGGGCCGATCGAGAGGATAAGCATCCCCAGCATATTGCTCTATGGCCTCTGTAGCAATTAACAGAAGGACGATTATTATGAACGCAAAAATTTGTAAAATAGGCAATTTAGCCCTTGGGGCGGTCTTAGCTAATGTCTATTTAAGCGAACCAGTTGTTGCCCAAGTTTTAGAAGAAGGTACCCTGCGATCGCCAACTACAAGCTCCCAACAACTAGAATCTAACAAAAACCCCGATTTTCCCATAGCTCAAAATAATGTCAATGGAGGTTTTGCTTCTCCAACAGTATCCGTTTTATTAGAAGCTTTAGAGGTAGCAAATACTATAGAAGATGCGGCAATTAAGGCTGGCGTCTTGAGCGAAATAGCTGGCAAATATGCTGAAATAGGAGAATTAGCAATAGCCTCAGATATATTATTAGAAGCTATGGAAATAGCTAATAGCGTAGAAGATGCTGAAGCTAAAGCTACAATCTTAAATGCGATAGCGATGAATTATGCTGCTTTAGATGAATTATCCTTAGCTGAGGATCTTTTATCCTTAGCCTTAGAGGAAGTTTCTTCCTTGGAAGATTCGGAAAAAAAAGCTAGTTTGCTGACAAAAATAGCTCTTAATTACGCACAAATTGGAGACAATCGAACATCATCTGAGCTTTTATCCGAGAGTAAAGAAGTAGTAACAGCAGCACTAGCACCTCCAGTTTATTTCCCTTTAGAACCCACTCCTTGGCAAGGCAGTTTTAGCCTCGGCCTCAGCTTAACTTCCGATCGTAAAACCACCAGCGTTACTACTCTAATCGCTACATTAGAGCGTATCTGGCCGAGAAACGAGCTTTATACCGAATTTGGCTTTACTAATAATTTTGATAGCAGTCGCGAAAGCGACGATAGAACGAGATTTAGCGGCGATCTAACTGCAAATTACAAACACCATTTTTCCGAACGCTGGCAATATTTCTTTAACTCTTATGTTACGCGAGATGATAGTAATGATGTCGATTTTCGCTCTAGTCTGACTACTGGTATCGGGAGAAATCTCTGGCGACGAGGAAGCGATCGCTCTCTTGATATGCAGTTAGGTTTGGGTATTGGATTTGAGTCTTCCGAGAGGGATACCGAAGAAGTTGATTTTCCCTTAGTTCAGTACAAAATTCTTTACAAAGATATCTTTTTTAGCAGTCTAGAATTTCGTCAATCCTTGACCTTGGAGTTACCCCTAAATAATACAGAGGACTACTTCATGCAGTCGGCAACCACTATCTCAGTTCCCCTTTCTCAAAGGTGGGCTTTAGATAATTCCTTGATTTTTGAATATTTTGCGATTCCCATTGGCGATAATCCGAATTTGGAAATGGAATTGCGCACCGGACTCAAGTACAGCTTTTAATTGAAAATAGATTTTTATTTTAGTATTAGCAACCCGGTTTCTGAGGGAAACTGGGTTTTTTTTCATGGGGAGCGATCGCTATTTTTGGCCAGCTTAGATATCCCGAAAACGAAAATATTCGCCTTAGTGAAAAAGACCCTCTTTAAAAATAAACTGGTCCCCAATCTGCTAAGTTAGTAAGCACTTTAGTATCCAACTCAATTAAGCTGATGAAAAAAACCCACATTTTCAGCGCTTCTTTAATATCTTTGGTCTCTGCTTCAGGGATAGCCTCTACAGCTACGGCTGCACCAAATCTCTTGGCCCAAGTACCCGAAAACGTCTCGCCCGCAGAGACTCCAGAGAAAATAATACCCGTCGAGCAACTCTCCAACTTTGATTTTGAGCCAGAGATACCCACCAGCGGGCTCGACAAATACAACGATCCTTTGGGCCAGATAACCCAACCGGAGGTAAGACTACTGTTGGACATCTCCCCCACAGACTGGGCATTCCAAGCCTTGCAATCTCTAATAGAAAGGTATGGCTGTATCGGCGGCTATCCAGACGGGACCTTTCGCGGCAACCGGGCCATGACTCGCTATGAATTTGCCGCCGGCGTAAATCAATGCTTGGATCGAATTACAGAACTAATCGCCGCAGCAACGGCTGATGTCGTTACCAGAGACGACCTGACGGTATTAGAAAGACTGCAAGAGGAGTTTGCAGTGGAACTGGCAGAAATAGAGAATCGGGTAGATTTATTAGAAACTCGTACGGCAACCTTAGAGTCCCAGCAATTTTCTACCACAACCAAACTAGGGGGTCAAGTAGTAACCTATTTGGCAGATGCTTTTGGGGAAGATGCAGGGGATGAAAATAATACTGTATTCCAGTACCGTACTCGTCTTACTTTCAGCACCAGTTTTACCGGTCGCGATCGCCTCAGCGTAGGCTTAAGTGCGGGGAATTTCAATCAATTTGATACCGCCACTCAATTTCCGGAGGGTTCCTTAAGCGGCGATACCGATGAAACAGTTCTTTCATTTGGAGGGGGTGGAGGTAAGATAAGCGCTGGTAGCATTTCATATCGTTTCCCAGTTAACGAGAAACTCCTAGCGGTATTTAGCGTATCCTCTGACGACCGGATTCTTTCAGATCTAATCACTCCTGCTTCTAGCCTGGCCACAGGTGCAGTCTCAAACTACGGCCGTCTCAATCCTATGTTGTATCCCATATTCCTAGAAGCAGGGGTTGGAGTTCGATGGGACGTTGCTCCCTGGTTGAACTTAGACTTTTTTGCAGGTAGCGAGTCGGGGTCGGCAAGCGACCCAGAACGGGGATTTTTTGGCGATGGCTACGGTCTTACCACTCGGGCTACTATGAATTTCGATCCCTTAAATATTGCTTTAGTTTATATCCACGGCTACTCTCCTGAAAATGGAATTAATACCTCATCTGGCAGTAATGCTTCCAAGGTACAGGGGGCAGGTCCCGTACATGGCGACACCTTTGTCGGTGGTGTTTTCTATCGATTTTCCCCAAAACTTGTCATCGGTGCTTCTGGTGGTTTTAGTAACGCTCGGACATTGGGAGAAGGAACTGAAGGAAACGCTCATGTAATTGACTATCGTCTTAATGTATATTTTCCCGATCTTTTCAAGGAAGGAAATTTTGCTGGGTTAGTTGCTGGCATACAGCCTAAGCTTACCCATACCAGTAACGCTGACTTGGCGAAAGCCGTTGGTTTACCCGACGGACAAAGGAGCGATCGCGATACGGGCTGGCATCTTGAAGCATTCTATACCTTCCGCGTTAACGACAATATCACAATTACTCCAGGGGTTTTGTGGCTGACGGCACCAAACCACGACGAACGAAATTCCGATGTTGTCATTGGTGCCCTCAGAACTACCTTTAGTTTTTAAACAACATCATCTAAAGAGCCACCATTTTTGACCCAGTTGGCACATTCTGAGTCTAGTCTCTCGGAAATAACAGTTTCATAGCGTTGGAGTTGTTCTGGAGTTAATTTTTCTCTCCAACGCCCGTTTCTGCCTTTGTTAATAAAACGTTGCGGTTGAAAAACCCCAGGCGGTTCGAATTTGTGCCAATTTTTTTTCATGTATTCAAGAGAAGAGCGCTGCCAAATCAACTCCTTTTTTTGGGAGTCTATCGGGCAGTTTAGAAAGTTAGCAATTCTTTCTACTTCCTGAAGTTTGTTATTAATCAAATCCGCGTA
>CALKCV010000167.1 GCA_938083405.1 uncultured Microcoleaceae cyanobacterium
TCCTCCAGCAACCACTGGGGCAAACGACTGGCGGCATCTCGCACCCGCATTTTACCCGGCGGGAAATACAACATGGCCCCCAACAGCGCGTTAACCGCCTTCGGTTGAGACAAACCAGTGCTAACCTCGGTCAAATGTTGCAAAAATCCCCGTTCGTCTTCCGTTAGGGTTTCGCTTTGGAAGCCGGAAGCGAGGAAGGCCCGGTAAGCTTGTCGCATTTCTCCTCGATAAATCGTCTCCAGTTCTTCTGGTGGGGCGCCCATCCAGAAAGCAGCCAACTCCAAACGCAACTGTCGCAATTCTCCTACCAAAGCATCGTCGCCGGGATCTATTTCATAAAGATTGACCGAACCCATGACGCTTTTGAGAAATTCCGAACTTAGCGCGGCTTGCACCTGCGTCTCTGGAACGGGCGAGGGAACAGGGGAGGGAACAGGCGAGACACCTGTTCTACGGCGGTCCGTTTCATCCTGGGGAACAGGCGTATCGCCTGTTCTACGGCGGTCCGTTTCATCCTGGGGAACAGGCGTATCGCCTGTTCTACGGTCTTGCACGTCCCGTAGGACAGGCGTCTCGCCTGTCCCCGCTGCCAACCAGCCCTCCAGCAGCGCCCCCAACTTCTCCGAATACCCCCGACTGTCCAAAAACGGCGGATTTTGCTGCATTTTCGCCTTAATTTCCTCCCGCTTTTCTTGCCGCCACTGGGAGTTAGTCGCCAGTCGCACCGCCAGATCGATATAACTCTCCTCGCTATCCGCTATCAAATCCGAAATAGAAAGCGATCGCAACATAGCCGCCCCCTGCTTGGACCGCATATTTTCCCCATCCATTACCACAGCCGGCAAACTCATTTCCAAAGGATCCACCAGAGAATTAGAACCAGCATAAGGATAGGAATCTAAATAAATATCCGCTATTTGCAAACATTCCTTAACATCAGCCCGACTAGGCAGAGCTTTTATCGCCACCAAACGCTTTTTCTCAACTCCATACTCAGCAAAAGTTTCCTGCATTCTCGTCATAAAAGCCATTCCCGGATAGGCGCGACTCCAACTGGGGGCAAAGGGATATAAAACTAAAATTGAATTAGGAACCCTTGCCAGAATTTTAGCCCAAGTTACTCCTAATTCGGGAATAATTTTATAAAAGTTCGCACCAGAAATAAAGATGACAGTTTCATTATTAGCATTCCAACTGTTTCGTTGGGGCTTTACCTGTGCGGGGTTTGTTTTTACCGCATAATAATTGAAGCAAAAACCAGGCCCTTCTAAAAGTGCTAATTTCTCCCGATAATGGTTTGGCGATTCTGGAGTTTCAGAAAGTTCTCCAGAGATATAATAATCGATATTTCGCATTCCCGTAGTCACCGGAGAAGAGAAGAGAGTTGCTTGGGTCGGTGCCATTCGGTGCAACATTAATAATGTTACCGGTTTGCTCATGGCAGTGACATTAGTTCCGGTAATTAAAATGTCTAAATTGTCGCTGCGGATAGTTTCTACCTGAGCAGCGGTACTGTTTGGCAAGACTAAAAAGCGATCGCATCGACTGCTGCAATATTCCTCTAGCGGATGATTGTTAGCCCGAACCGCATAAAGAATTATTTCAAATTTATCCCGATCTAAATATTCAAAAGCGGGAATAGTCGAGTAAGTTTCCGACTGAGGAGTAAAATGCTCGTTGACAATTCCCAGGCGAATTTTCTTTCCCTTCACCCGACTTTCCGAAAAAACACAATCGATTGTCGAGCCGCTTCTTTTGGCAACAAATTCTAAAATATCTCCGCGCAAGCTGTAGATATTTTTCAGATTAAAACTCGCAAAGTACGCCGGAATAAAATTACCAACTTTGGCAAATAATAAGGCAATATTTTGCCACAGTTGGGAATCTGGGTCGCTAACAATATTATCGCGGATATAGACGAGCAACTTTTCGAGATAGCGAGCGTAATTATCCGCATCTCCTAGTTCTTGAAAAACTCGCGGCGAGTCAAACAAGAAATTCAGATAATCCGTAGCGAACCATTTAGGAATCGGGGCGCGTATGAAATTAATATCGAGTTGGTCCGCGCGACGATATAGCATTCCTGCTAGGAGATATTGGATGGCTTTTGGTTCGTTAAATCCTTTCGCAACGTAGGTTTTTATTCCTTCGACAAAAGTCTTTTCCTCCCGGGTTAAAAGTTCGTTTTTGAGGCCGGAATTTAGCAATGTTTGATGGGCTTTACCTAAAGAACTTTTGTAAGCATTTTCCAGTCCGTCGCTGGTAAGACTCAACCAAAGATTAGCTAATTGCCGGCGAGAACGTTGCAGGGAGGCGATCGCATCTTGATTTTTCGGTTTTTGATAGCGATCGCTCTCCTTAACTATTTCCCCCAACAGCGCCTCCAGGTCCAGTTGGGACCGAGTCTCTGCCTCTGGGGCAAACAAGGCAACGATGGATTGCTGAATTCCCGTGGAGGAACTGGTTATCAGACTTTCTCGGATTTGAGCGATCGCCGCTTTTTCTTCCCCCGCCCTTAACAACTGTTTCGCGTTATTAACAGCATATAAAGCATAATGTTCCCGGGCCCTTTGGGACAAATCTTTGGCTTTATCCGCCGGCAAATAGGACTCGGAAATCTCGATCGCCTTGCGGATATCCCCTGCATCCGTAGCTTGCTTGACGGCCCGAGTGCTTGCCGACGCCGAATGCATCCGCCAACAAGCCAGAGGTTGAGGTTCGTACCAAACCGGATAGTAGGCCGCGATGCGCTTCCACATCTCCCAGTCAGCAGCATAACCGGCCTCGGGAGAAAATCCGCCCAATGCTTCGTAAACGCCGCGCTTGACGACGATGGAAGGAAATTGAACTCGCTGGACGATGGCGATACGTTCGAGCCAGTTTTCGATAATTCCGGGTTTTTCTCGTTCTAGTTGAGAAAGCGATCGCTCTTTTCCTCCCGCGTCGATATAGTAGTGCCGGCAGAAGGCCGCACCAATTGTCCCGTCCCTTTCTATAGCTTGGCGGAGGCGATCGTAAAACCCCGGCAAAACCAAATCGTCTTGATGCAAAATATGAACCCACTCCCCGCGCGATCGCTCGATGCAAGCATTCCAGTTGGCCACAAAACCTAAATTTTGCGGTTGTTGATAAAAAGACACCCGGCCCGCGCCGATTTTGCGGACGATCGCTTCGATATCGCCTTCCGTAGAGCGATCGTCCACCACCTCGATCTGTACTTCGGCCGGTTCTGGGTGTTGTTCGAGAACGCTTCTGAGAGTTTGTTCGAGATATTTTCCGCCGTTGTAGGTCGGGATAGTTACAGACCAAAAAGGCTTGCTGGGGCCGGGAGTTGCCGGAGAAATTTGGGGATACTGAATTGATGTCATTGTTTTTAGAGTGCTATTGCGATTTACTGGTATTTCTGGGGACCCGCCAGGCAACTGCGGCGACTCGACAAAACGGCGATCGGAGTGCTGCCGCAAGATTTGCTGGCCTCGCAAAACTTCATCTTTACTGTATAAACCCGGATGCAGGGTAACAATTAAAGCCTTTTGCACCAGCAAACTCAACTGACTGCTGCTGAGATTTTGCAACCGCGACCCGCTAGAATGTTGGCGATAGTAGAGATAAGGTTTGGGAAGGCGATAACCCTGCCAACCGCATTCGTAAGCAGAAATCCAAAACTCCCAATCTTCCCATCCACCTTCCACGATCTTCTTAAAACCGCCGACGCGATCGCCGACTTCTTTTCTAAACAGCGACGTTACTGGTACTTGATTGTTTTGCAAGAATAAATTCGGCTGGAAATCGCCGTGACTGACTAGCTCATTTTTTACTCCAAATTCTTGAATGTCCGTATAAACAAACCCGACTTGCGGATTTGCCTGCAATACTGCTAATGTTTCTGCGATAAAATGGGGGTGAATTTTATCGTCTGCATCTAAAAAGAGAATAAATTCACCCTTCGCTTTTCTCATTCCCAAATTGCGAGACTCCACTACGCCGCTGTTGGATTTTTGCAGCAAACTAATATTTTTCTCGCTGTGTTTCGCGATTAATTGTCCGGCAATTTCGCTGCTGTTATCCTCGCTGCCGTCGTCGATAATTAGACATTCCCAATTTTGATAAGTTTGCCCGACGACACTCTCCACCGCTTCTGTTAAAAATCGACCGTGGTTATAACAAGGAATAATGACAGAAACTTTATTTTGACTATACCTGCCATAAGGCAAAGCGTTAATTTCCGATGTCGAAACCTCCGCTGGTACGGTCGTTTTCCTAATTATTCCTCGCCGCAAAATCCCATAATCGTTAAAGATTGTTTCGAGTTCTTGCTGCAACTTGGGGGCAGTTTTTTCTAAACCTTGTTGGTTGTCGTAATACAACCCTAAAATTTCCGGGAAGCGGACTATTTTTTCGCTTTTACCAACTCTCAACCAAAATTCATAATCCCCCGCAACGCTAAATTCTTCCCGGAAATAACCAGATTTTTCGTGCAGAGATTTGCGCCACATGGGCTGGGGACCGATAATGCAGCGTTTTTCTAATTCGCTATAGTTAAATTCAGGCCAATTCCAGCGTTTGTTGGCTTTAGTTGTTTTCCAGGTTTCGTTAGGAATCTCGGTTATTAATTGGTCGGCATAAACTAGAGATGTTTCTGGGTTTTGGTCTAAATAATTCGCCAGAGTTTCTAAGGCATCGGGGCGGTGGCGATCGTCTGTGTTGGCGTTAGTAATATATTGGCCTTTGGCAAGTTTTATTCCTCGGTTCCAAGCGGCATAAATTGTTTCTCGTTCGGCAGTTTTGTGGTAAATTATGTTGGTATATTTGGTTTGGAATTCTGAGGCGATCGCTCCTTCTTTTTGTTCGGAGGCGCTGTCTATAATAATAAGTTCTAACTCGCCTTTTTTATAAATAGTTTGCTTGACTAAATCTTCCAGGCAGCCGCGCAGGAATTTCTCGGAATTGTAAGTAGAAACAATTGCGGAAACTTTGGGGGAAGAGGGGGAGGACAATTCTCGCCTAACCGTTGCCCAAATCCAAGGTTTAGAACATTCTAGGGAAACTAAATTAAAACCTGCTTCCATTAGC
>CALKCV010000168.1 GCA_938083405.1 uncultured Microcoleaceae cyanobacterium
CTATCTCAATTTTGATGGGCTATTTACCGGAACTTATTACTCTCACCAGATGGGCGAGCGTAAACCCAATCCTAGCATTTTTAAAAAAGTAATTGACGAGCAAAGATTAACTCCTAATAAAACTTTGTTTGTTGAAGATACTTTCAGACATATTCAAGGAGCGCAAAAAGTAGGTCTCCAAACTCATCATTTAGAAAAAGGTCAAGAATTAATAGAGCTACCCTTTTTTAAAATAAATAAAAAACCAGAAGGTTAAACGCAGGGTGAGAAACCCGGTTTTTTAAAAAAACCGGGTTTCTGGATATATTACTACTAACAACTTACCCTATCTCCTAATCCACCCATTAACAGTAAATCGACTATCTTCAAAAGCTTTCGACGGACAAACTACGGGTAAAACCTCATGGCGGGAACGACTGTTAAAAAAGATAATCCTATTATTCTCTGGCTCCAGGATTTTGTAGTTTTTATTATTCGTAACCGTACTGCCTTTCAACTCCGTATCGTACAGTTTTAATTCCCCTCCAGAAAAAGCTTTTGGTTCCTGATGAAAATAATAAACATAAGTCAATTCCCGAGTAGCAGTTTTCTCGCTGCCCGCATCGTTGTGCATTTTATAAAAACAACCGTCGTTATGAGCAGTTAATTGTATTTCGATTTCTGAAATGCCAAAAGGTCTGTGGTTCAGTTTCCGCAATATTTCCGGCAAAATTGTAGCAATCTTGCTTTTAATTAACTCCGATAATTCTGGATAATGTTGGGCAAATAAAACAGAAGATTGGCGGTAATTATTCGCTTGAGTTGTCGTACTAGATTCGATATAATCGTGTTGCCTTTGGATAGCTATATCTAAGGCATCTTGATTTTCTTGCGCTGTTAAAAAGTCATCTATGGAAATGTAGTTACTACAGGGAATAAAGATACCGGGCTGCTGTATTAAAGTCGGTTGGCTCCTATTTGTTTGCGCTCCATTTGTCGGTGGGGCTGCGACTTTGCTGTAGTTCCCGTTTCCGGGATATCTGCTTAATTGCTGACTTTCCACTACCCCCGATGTTGGTAGAGATGTTTGACGAGAAACTCCCCCCATTTCTAATATTTTTAAAGCAACACTAGCTCTTTCTGCGGCGGGGACTTCTTCATTATTAATAATAGATTCCAGAACGTCCATCGACTGGACGACTAAATGCTGGAATTTATCTGGTAAGACCGTATTATTTCCAGTATTGTTGTTGTTTAAAGGTTGTTGCCTCAACATAGTTTAATCCCGATTAATAGATTTTAATTTTTATGAAACTTGGCTATATTTTCGCTGACTTCAATAACGAAGGAGAGCGACTGGTATGAGTATTTTATATTATCGCAATCCGTGGGGAGATTAAGAGCTGAGGTAGTCCAGAAACCCGGTTTCTCAAAGAAACCGGGTTTCTAAAATACCGCCAACGATCTGCCGATGGCCTGTATTCCCAAAAATCATACTTTTGTTCGTACTCAAAAAGCAGGCGATCGCTAACAATAGAAATAGAGAGCCCAAAGATGGGGCAATTCAACTCTATCTGCGAAGAAAAATCTAAAATCTAAAATATAGCGCTCCATTTCCCATCGCTTCAATAAAATCTTAAAGATTATCCAAGACATTTAGCAGGAATTGACCTATAAACTAGGTTCATCGACGGCTAGATGTCTTTAACCGTCAAAAGTTCCAGTAAAGTCAAATCAACGAAGGAAAGAGATTATGGGAGAACGCAAACGTATTGGCATCCTCACCAGTGGAGGAGACTGCGCGGGTTTAAATGCTGTAATTCGTGCAGTAGTCCATCGCGCCGACACTTATGGCTGGGAAGTTCTCGGAATTCGCGAAGC
The DNA here is from genome assembly GCA_938083405.1 of uncultured Microcoleaceae cyanobacterium. GTDB lineage: Bacteria > Cyanobacteriota > Cyanobacteriia > Cyanobacteriales > Microcoleaceae > CALKCV01. The sequence goes on from CALKCV010000168.1 coordinate 1,861, forward strand.
AACCGTGGGATTGATGAGCCGTCCCCCAAAAGTGATGAAACTCGATATAGAAAAGGTCGATCCGTACCTGATGACGGGGGGTACCATGCTAGGGACTACTAACAAAGGCAATCCTTTTGCCTTCCCCAAGAGCGATGGAACCACCGTCGATCGCTCCGAAGAAATTATCGAAGGCTTCCACCAACTGGATCTCGACGCTCTCATCGGTATTGGTGGGGATGGCAGTCTGGCAATTCTGCGCAAACTCGCCCAGCAAGGCGGTATCAACTTCGTGGGTATCCCCAAAACCATTGACAACGATGTTGACATTACCGAGCTTTCCATCGGTTTCAATACAGCCGTGAGTATCGCTACCGAAGCATTAGACCGACTGCATTTTACCGCAGCGAGTCACCGTCGGGTGATGATTTTGGAAGTGATGGGGCGCGATGCCGGACATATTGCTTTAAATGCTGGAATTGCTGGTGGGGCAGATGTAATTCTGATTCCAGAGATACCTTACAGCATCGAAAAAATCTGCGATCAGCTAGGGAAGCGCCAACAGCAGGGCAAGAATTATTCTTTAATTATTGTAGCTGAGGCAGTTCGTACCGAAGAAGGGGACCAGATAACCAGTACGAATCCTTTTGGCGAGTCTCGATATGGCGGTATCGGTCATTATTTGGCAGCTCGCATTACTGCTTGTAGCGGTGCGGAAACTCGCGTTACCGTCTTGGGTCACATCCAGCGCGGGGGCACTCCTTCCGCACTGGACCGGGTTATTGCGGCTGCTTTTGGCGTGGCTGCAGTGGATCTGATCGCTCAGGGCAAGTACGATCGCATGGTGACTTGGCAAAATCGCCAGGTAGCGAGCGTTTTGATTCACGACGCGATCGCTAAATACCGCG
>CALKCV010000169.1 GCA_938083405.1 uncultured Microcoleaceae cyanobacterium
AGCAATAGTGCCTGTTGCCTAAAAGCGTTTAATTTTTGGGTTTTTACAAAATTGAGATGCACTCATTGAGATGCACCCTTTTCAACTCTGTCGCAAGTATTAAATTTAAAATTGTCTAGTTTCTGGGTTTACTTCATACCACCAGTAGCCGGTGGAGTTATTGGTTATTTCACCAACGAAATAGCCATAAAAATGTTGTTTCGCCCCTATCGAGCTTATTACATATTTGGGCGAAAACTGCCTTTCACTCCCGGCCTAATTCCAGCTAACCAAGAAAGGTTAGCCAAGCGGGTAGCCGATACAATTATGGGCTCCCTGCTGACCCCATCAGAATTGCAAAATCTAGCGCGGCGACTGCTGCAAACCGAACGGATAGAAGCAGCAATTACCTGGCTTTTGCGCATGGGTTTAGAGCAAATTAAGAAAGACAACGATAAAAAAACAGCAAAAATTCTGGCTAATATTCTAAGAGATTTGCTCGGGGAATCTCTACCGCGACTGTTGAAAGTTTTCGCCAGAAAAGAAGACTTTTTAGAACCTCAGATAGACCAAATTTTCGATCAAATTTTGCTAGAGTTTCAATTCACCGAAGCCCAAGCAACTCAGCTATCAGATTGGTTATTAAAAGTAGTTTTGCCGCCGGATTTAGTACGACAAGGCTTAATTGACTTTTTAACCGATCGCAATATTTCCATTATTGACGAACGCTTTCGAGAAAAAACAAGCGGTACCTATTGGGTAGTCGCTAATTTATTAGGTTTGCGCAATACCTTAACTCGTTTGCGCACATTTTGTCTCGACGAAAAAGAAGAATCTAATAAACTTTTGCAGGAGTCTATCTACTCTCTAGGGCTGCAAGAAAGAGTTCTGGAATGGTTGTTAAATGCTTCCTTACAAAATTTACCAGTTTCCACAGTAAAGCAGCTAAGAAAAGCTCTCGGAGACAGCGTTCGCTTATACCTCAAGGATAAAGGGGTAGATATGATTAAGGGATTGAGCGTTTCCATTAATTGGGAAAATATAGCAGAACTAATTCTTAATCGACTGCGTAATTCATCGGTGATAAATAGTTCTTTGTCTTTGGTTAGTGAAGAATTAGCATTAGTTATAGAGCGCTATTTGGAGCGAGATTTAGAAAAAATTGTCGCCGAAGCAATTCCCATTTTAAATATCGACAGCGCGATAATCGCCCGGGTAAAGGGTACTTCCCCCCAAGACTTAGAAACAGCAGTTAATGGTATTGTTAGAAGCGAGTTACAAGCTATTGTTAATTTGGGTGGAATATTAGGAGTCGTTATTGGTTTGTTTCAGACGATTTTCTTATTAACCCAGCAGTGATTTTTAGGGTACATCTCATATTTGCGAATACACTTTCTCTGCCAAGGTTCCAACTAACAAAAAAGGGAGCAGCCATAGCTGCTCCCTTTTTTTTCGCTTTATCTTATCTCGATTAACTAGAAAGCTTCCGACGTTTAGTTGCCATCCGGTAAGCCTCGATAATATCTCCTTCAGCCCAACTGCTAAAGTTACTCAAGGAAATACCGCATTCATAACCGGCATTGACCTCCTTGATATCATCCTTCATCCGTTTGAGAGAATCGAGAATACCCTCATGGATGACCTCACCGTTGCGACGTACCCGCACTTTGCAGTTGCGAATCATCTTCCCAGAGAGAACGTAACAGCCGGCAACAGCACCGCGACTGATAGAGAAGACAGCCCTTACCTCAGTTTCGCCAAGGGGCTCTTCTACCAATTCTGGTTCTAGGAGACCTTCCATAGCTCCTTCGATATCGTCCAAGAGCTTATAGATGATGTTATATTCCCGCACGTCCACCCCTGCGAGATCCGCAGCTTGACGGGCTCCCGTAGCCATCGTCGTGTTGAAGCCAATAATCACGGCTCCACTAGCAGCAGCCAAGTCGATGTCAGTTTCCGTAATTTCTCCTGGGGCTGACAATAACAAACTGAGTTGGACTTCTTTTTGAGGCAGTTGTCGCAACGATCCTACAATAGCTTCCAAAGAACCTTGGACGTCAGCCTTGAGTATCAAATTGAGTTCCTTGAGTTCTCCCTCTTGGGCCCTGGCTGACAAAGCGCTGAGGCTGTATCGACCTTGAAGCAAGCGACTTGCTCGGGCTTCTTGGACTCGATCGCCTGCGATGGCCGATGCTTCCTTCTCTTCTTCAAACACATCGAACTCGTCCCCTGCCTTGGGCACGTCCCGCAATCCCAGAACCTCCACCGCGAAAGAAGGACCAGCCTCTTCCACGCGCTCGCCGCGATCGTCCGTCATCGCTCGTACCTTACCGTAGGCAGTACCGGCAACCACCACATCTCCTAACTTCAGGGTGCCGTTTTGCACCAGCAAACTAGCCACCGGTCCCCGTGCCTTATCCAAGTGGGCTTCAATTATTGTTCCCTTAGCAAGTCGGTCTGGATTGGCCTGTAGATCTTCTACTTCCGAAACCAGGAGAATCATTTCCAAAAGACTATCGAGGTTTTCTCCTTGGATAGCGCTGACTGGAACCATAATGGTATCGCCGCCCCACTCTTCAGGGACCAGGCCTTGTTCCATCAGTTCTTGCTTGACGCGATCGGGATTAGCCCCTTCCTTATCAATTTTGTTAATAGCCACTATCAGAGGAACTCCCGCTGCCTTAGCGTGACTGATAGCCTCTTTCGTCTGAGGTCGTACCCCATCATCAGCAGCCACTACCAGAATTGCCACGTCAGTAACTCTAGTTCCCCTCGCCCTCATTGCCGTGAAAGCTTCGTGACCGGGGGTATCTAGGAATACCACCTGTTGAGTAGCGCCGTTATGTTCCACATCCACATGATAAGCACCGATGTGCTGGGTAATACCGCCGGCTTCTCCCTGAGCCACCTTAGTCGAGCGGATCGAATCGAGCAGAGTTGTTTTACCGTGATCGACGTGACCCATAATCGTCACTACTGGCGGGCGACGCTGGAGGTTTTCTAAATCTGCCTCCTCTAGCATTTCTGTTGTTTTCTTAGCGGCCGATTCTTCTGATGGTGTCTCTATTTCTACTCCGAGTTCTTCAGCCACCGATCTAATCGTCGGCATATCCAGAGTTTCAGTGATATTAACTGCAACCCCTTTCATAAACAGGCGCTTAATAATATCGGTTTCGGGGACCAACAAAGTTGCTGACAACTCTTGCACGGTCATTGATTCTGCCAAAACTAATGTTTCTGGTCGCTGGGGCTCGGACGCTTGAGAATTGCCATCCCCCGATCCATCCCGAGAAGGTCTGGTTTTTTTATTTTTATCGGGCCCGGCAATTGTCGGCATACTCGGGCTTGGTTTCTGTTTCGGAGCTTGATTATTTTTCGGCTTAGGAGGTCTGGCCAGAGACAAGCTAACTGTTGCCGGGGCTGGCATCTCTAAAGATTCTTCGTCATCGAGATCCACATCATCATCATCCATAGGCTTAGGACGAAGACGTTTTGATTTGGCTGCCGCTTTAGCACTTGCGCGCCGTCCGTCGGCATCTTCTTCTTCGTCTTCCCATTTTGGAGAGCGCTTGTTAACTCTCGGCGGGGTTAGTTTCGCAGGGCTTACTGCTTTTCGCCTGGGTTTTTCTAATTCCAGTTCCAGGTCTTGATTTTCTGGCTCTTGAAGTTCTTTGTTCTCCTCATCTCGATCCTCTTCTCCATCGACTTTCCCTACTGGAGTTGGCTTACGAGCCGGTTGCGGTCGCTGCAATTCTGGAACTGGTTTGAGTTTGACCGTTGGTTTCTCTTTTCGAGGCCTTTCCTTACCGTTTAGAGCATCGGTAGTTTCGGCCACCATCGGCTTGGGCGGTGCTTTATCCGATGTACCTTTATTTTCCCGTGCGGAGAAAGAATCATCTTCTTTGCCTCTTTCTTTGCCCTTATCCCTCTTCCTTTTTGCTTCCTGTTTCTTTTTCGGCTCGGGGCGATCGCTAAGGATCGGTAGAGAAATCCCTGGTTTGGGAGTTGAATTTTTCGGTCTTGGTGGCGGCCCTACCAACTCTACTTTTTCTTTTTCTAATTTTTCCGAGGATGTATCCCTTGAAGTTGAGGAGTTATTTTTATTCTCTTCTTGTTCTGCCTCTGGTTCTGCCGCCACAGTATTTACTGCTTCTCGAGCTGACTGGGGGGGCGCTGGAGAATTTAGCCTTGGTTTTACTGGCGAGCGAGCTTCCTTAATAGACACGCTCGCTTCGGGAGGAGTGGCCACTAATCTCTTATTATCGTTTTGGCCTTGTTCTTTATTGCTAGCCCTCTCATTTTGGGTTTTCGGTTTGCGGATTTCTAGAATCTGCTGCTTTTTACGTTCCCCTGCATTAGACCCTGAGTCTTTTTCTTGCCCATTGCCTCGGTCGTTACCAGACGACTTACCCCCTGAGTGGGGCAGATTTTCTGCGGTTTTGCGAATCCTTTCTGCGTCTGATTCTGTAATAGTGCTACTGTGGCTCTTCACTGAAATGTTTAGAGAATCGCAAACTGCTAATATGTCTTTGTTTTCCAAATTTAATTCCTTTGATAATTCGTAAATTCTGACTTTGCCGTTGTTCATCCAATCTTGCCTCAAAGTACCAAGCTATATTTACTTTGCCGATTCGCAAGTTTTTACTAAATATTACATTCAAGTAATTTTCCTTTCCTTATAGATAGATAGCCATTTTCATACTTTCCTTCTCAAGACATACCTAAAATCCTCTAGGTATCCCGCCTGCGAAACCGGGTTTCTGACGCTCTCTTAACGAAATATCGGCATTTTCTCCATCAGAAACCCGGTTTCTGGGAATAGGTTTTGC
>CALKCV010000170.1 GCA_938083405.1 uncultured Microcoleaceae cyanobacterium
ATTTTGGTTCCCGGAGTTCCTTTCTTATAGATACCGAACTCGTTAAAGGCTGCATTACCCGCTACCTCGAAGATTAAGTTGCTGGTAAAGCTAGAACTGGCATTGGGCATGAACAGTTCGACTGCGGATTGGTCGTTCTCAGTGTCGATATCTCCGCTGGTGATGATGTCGTCTAATAGACTTTCAAGAGAACAATCTGCACGAAAGTCGCAAAGCTTGTGATTGTTATCATCGCTAGTGCCGAATGCTTGAGCGCTAGCAGATTGAGGGGCGATCGCCACAGTTCCCAGGGCGACTGCTAGGGTTGCGGTAGATGCGAAAAAGTTTTTAGCGTTTAACTTAAACATGGTAGTTGTCTCCTTATATCGATGTCTAATTCTGTTTGAACTTTTCGCCGAGAGGTTTTGTTAGGGCTTCTTCTCAAATCCCATCGGTCGCTATTAATAAAGCAACAGAAAATGGGTAAGCTATTTCTTGTAGGTATTTACTCACTTAAGGGTCTAAACCTTAAAGTCCCGCTAGAATCACTATGACCCGAGGTTATCCCTGAATTAGTTATTTGAGTATTTACTCGGTTAAAATGGACTTTCTTTCGGTTTTCTGTCCGACTCCTCTCGGTTCTTACTTAACATCTTACCCCTTGAACTGAGAATCCTTAACAGATTTACTGCTATCTTTACAGAAACTTTATAAAAGCAGGTGTTGTGTTAAAAATATCTACGATATCAATATTTTCTCTTGACTTAATACAACACCTGTCGTAAAATAAGAAAAAATAGATCGATAGTTAAGTAAAAGCGATCGAACAGTAGAACTTAAGCTTCACACAAGCTCAACGGGAGGCGCGAAACCTCATGCTCTCCGGCATCTCTCATATTTGTTTGTTTTGTAAAAAAACACAGTTAGATCTGTAAGTGTTAGTGAATACTTGTATTTTTATTCTTTGAGGACTGGTATGACTATGAGTATGAAGTAATAAACGAAATTTGAGAACCATCGAAAGTGGCGAGTGGCGATAGGCGATCGCTACTCATGTAGAAAGATGCCGTACAAACCGCCATCCCACATCAACACGCGAAATCAATAAAATAGAGATAAATACCCTTTTGCAACAGGAGGACAACTCATGGCAAATACCAGCAATTTTCGTCAAGCATTGCGCGAGGCCAAAACTCAATCCCTAGTTGGCCCTAACGTCATTGCCAACGCCCTACCGTTTCTAGGCGGCGGCCTGATCTTAACTGCAGCGGGCACATTCGGCGGCCTGCGAGTCCTCGAAACCAACCCAGGAATGTTTATGACCACATTCTGGGTTGCCCTCGTAGTGGAATTAATTCTCTTTTTCGTGGCCCGAGGTATCGCCGAAAGAGGAAACAACAGCACGGCCCTGCCTTTATTGGCAACCTATAGCCTGCTCTCCGGTTACACCCTCAGCGGTTTAGTATTCGTGGCCTTGAGGAGCCAAGGCGTCGGCATCGAAGGAGTTGGCTTCGCTGCCCTCGGCTGCGGCGTGGCTTTTATCGCCGCCCGCCAAATAGGCTCTAATCTGTCTGAAGAAGACGGCATGGCCTTAACCAAAACTGTCAGTTTGGGAATTATTGCCCTGGTGGTGGCCGTTGTCGGACAAGTAGTATTTTCCTTTTTTGGCGTCGGTACGCCCAACTGGCTGGAAATAGGCATCTCTGGCGTCGGCGTATTTCTCTTTGCCGGTGCGGCGGTGGTAGATTTTTTCATTCTGCCCCGCAGCTACCGCGACGACCAATATCTGTCGGCGGCCCTCTCCATGTACCTGACTTACATCAACTTATTTGTCTTTATCTTGCGGCTTTTGATTGCCCTCAATCGCGATTAAGGCCCTTGGCTTAACCGCCAAAGTCCGATAAAGGATAAATTAGAAGGTAGTGCTGCGAGATATTCCTCTGGACTCTCTCTGGCGGCGCTACCTTTTCGATTAAGGGACTTGCAACTTAACAAAATACCGATGTGTTGGCTTGGGTTGCACTGCACCCAACCTACTGTTTTACTCAATTGTTAATTGTTAATTGTTAATTGTTAATTACTTATGGACACCCAAGAAATCAAACGTCAAATCGAAATCATGTCCCATCGTCTGGGTACAACCCAGGACTATCTTTGACTTGCCCGCACTCAAAGCCAAAATCCGCGACCTAGAACAACTGGCCGCCCAACCGGAATTTTGGGAGGACCAAACTACTGCCCAAAAAACTCTCCAACAACTCAACGACTGTAAATCTAACTTGCAGCAATACCACCAGTGGCGAAGCAGTCTCGAAGATACGAAGGCGATCGCCGAATTGCTGGAACTAGAAACGGACGAATCTCTCCTCAAGGAAGCCCAAACCAATATTTCCCAACTCGATCGAGAATTAGACCGCTGGGAACTCCAACAATTACTATCGGGCCCCTACGACGAAACTGGGGCCGTTCTCAGCATTAATGCCGGTGCCGGCGGCACTGACGCTCAAGATTGGGCCGATATGTTGCTGCGGATGTACACCCGTTGGGGGGAAGAACGAGGTTATAAGGTTCGCCTGGCAGAACTTTCGGACGGAGACGAAGCGGGCATCAAGTCTGCAACTCTAGAAATAGAAGGCCGCTATGCCTACGGTTATCTCAAAGCGGAAAAAGGTACCCACCGCCTAGTCAGAATTTCTCCTTTTAATGCCAACGGCAAGCGGCAAACCAGTTTTGCTGGAATCGAAGTGATGCCTATTCTGGACGATTCAATAGAACTGGAGCTCCCAGAAAAGGATTTAGAAGTTACGACTTCTCGCGCTGGCGGTAAGGGGGGCCAAAACGTCAATAAGGTGGAAACGGCGGTGCGTATAGTTCACACCCCCACCGGCATTGCAGTACGCTGTACCGAAGAGCGCAGTCAGCTACAAAATAAGGAAAAGGGCATGGCCCTGCTCAAGGCTAAGTTGTTGGTGGTAGCGAGGGAGCAAAGGGCTCGCGAGATTAGCGACATTCGGGGGGATATGGTGGAGGCTGCCTGGGGCAACCAAATCCGCAATTACGTTTTCCATCCCTACCAGATGGTTAAGGATGTAAGGACTGGAGTGGAAACTCCTGCGGTTGATGATGTGATGAATGGAAAGTTAGATGAGTTTATCGAGGCCTATTTGCGGCAGGAAAATCAGATAGTCGAGAGTCAGTCGGCTTAATAAAGATAGAAATGGGGGGCAATGGTTTTTTGCCGCCCCATTCCCATTTTTGATTTGCGTTTAAAATAAAAGCAATTTCTCTTAGGGATACCCAAAAAAATAATTCTTCCGTAGGTTGGGTGGAGTGAAACGCAACCCAACA
>CALKCV010000171.1 GCA_938083405.1 uncultured Microcoleaceae cyanobacterium
TATAGCGCGATCGCCTTCCTCGCCGCCATTAGCTGCCAAGCTTTAGTCCAATTTCTCTTAACCCTAAAAACAAACAAACCCGACCTTAAACAACTCCTCGATACCGGTATCAAAATCGGTTTAATTGCCCTAACCTGTTTCCTAATAATCTTAATATTTGCCAGAGGTTTTATCGAAAACTCTCTGACAGAAGATTATAAAACTCTCTACGCCGCTTGGAGTCTTTCCCTACCAGATATATTCTGGCGCTATCTCTGTTTTTACGGTTTGGGAACTTGGTTAATTGTTGCCCTGGGATTTACTTTAGGAACTTGGATCGGTTTGTTAGTTCCAAGCACAACAATTTTCCTCGCATTCTTTGGTCTTTTTTCTTCCATAGAATGGTTAATAATCTTGCGCTACGGCAACATTCATTACAGCCTATATTTTACCCCTTTTGTCGTTTTAGGTTTGACGGCGTTTTTCAGGACTGTTTCTTGCTTTCCTAGAGGTAAAAAGAAAGCATTAGCTCTTAGCATAGCCAGTTTATATCTATTTCTTAATCTCATTTTAGGCTTAACTCCCCTCGGGAAATTTAACAATTTCTCAAACCCCATTTTTGCCACCAATTTTGCACCGTTAATGCGTTACGACATCGACAAAGTTTTACGCCTAACGGACTTTATTAGCAAACTCGCCCCCAACCGAGAATTAGTCTTAATTGCCGCCAATTCAAATCATTTTAATGCCAACGTCATCAGAAACGCTAACCGCATTTTAAACGGAGATGAAGCGTGGAGATTATTTGCTCTGAGCAAACCCCATATCGACTCCCGCGACACTTATCCTCTACCCGAATTATTAAACGCAGAATATGTAGTCATTGCCCGTCCTTTTCAGACCGTATTGTTAACCGACGAACAAGTTTTACGACCGGGAGAACAGGATTTAATTAAAGTAATTCACGATGCTTTTACCGAGAATTGGTTAATCGCTGGAGACTTCGCCAAATTGCCGGAAGAGTTTGAATTAGATAAAGGTATTGTTGTCAGCTTATATCGTCGAATTAAACCGACTTCGGTAGCGACTGCGGTGCAAACTTTGAGGAAAATGCAACAGCAAATAGGAGAAAGACCCGGGAGACAGTTAGACTGGATGAGTTTCCAGCAGTCGCCTTATATTACTTTGAATTATGATGCCGTTTTGAAGGAAGGGGATGACGTTTTTAAGTTGATGGCTGATGGAAGTTCGCCCAAACCATCAACCCATTTCCTCTATTTAGGCGACTTATCTTCTAAGGTAAAAGTTAAAGGAAAATTGAAGATATTAGAGGAAAAATGTAGCGGAATTTCTCTGCGTTTAAGCGTGTTGGATAAAGACGCTTTTATCCTCGACCAAATTTCTGCTAATTACACCAAAACCAGTGCCAGCGAGATTAATTTTTCCTTACTCAGTTTAAACCCCGCTTATTTGCTACTGGAAGTGTTTGATGGAGAGGGGGATAAATTAAGCGAAAATTGCAGTTGGGAAATAGACAATTTATCAGTTTCGTAAGGTGCGCCGCCGCGCACCTTACGAAACCGATAAAAAAGACAAAAACTTCACCTGGTGCATCTCATATTTATTTCTGAGATCGAATCGACTATGGAGCAACGATCGCTCTAAAACAACGTTCCAACGTTCCAACGTTCCAACTGACAAAAAGCGACAGTTTTTTTGTTCTCTTCATTCCCCCGATGCACCCAGTTTACATACGAGCCAGAGCAGAAATTTTTGCTAGCTTATCTCCTTCGAGAACCTTTAATTCTTCCCGAGCTACCCATCCTTCTTTAAGCAATCTGGCAAAGACGAAGATCAGCTCAGAATATCTGTAGTCATACTTGCCATCAATTTCGTGCCTCTTGGCACTCAAGAAATCGTGTAATCCCCACAATTGGTCAATTTCAGAAATGTTAGACGCTTTTTGCCGAACTTCTTCAATTAAACTATTAATTTCACGCTCGTAAGCTTTATCAAAAGCCTCCTTTGCTCCTTTCTTTTCGCTCTCAGACCAGTTAATCTCACTCATTCAATTCGGAATTTTAGACTAGAAAAGCCTCGCTAATACTAGCTTCTGTAGTTTGCATCTGCCGGGATGCTTTCAGGAAATTAGTATTACTTATTATTACCAAGGCTTAATGTTCAAATAATTATTATAGCGGGCGCTCTCTACAAGAGAACGCCCGCCTGCCTTTTTAGGTGAAATTGCTCAATTAACTCCCACGCCGCTTCGTTCTAGCGAGCGAAGTTTAATAATTCTTTGGGAGATGCCAACAAATCAATCGCCACGAAGAAAATCTTGTTTTCTGGGTTGATTAGGAAGCGCCAAGCAATATTCATGCCTACTTTGCTGCCAAACCAAGGAGTTTGCACTTTACCAGTGACTTTAATTTGAGTGTAGCCATCTTCTGCAGGTTCGGTGACTCCGCGTTCTGGGATTAACTTGAGGTTTTGGCATTCTTCTCGGAAAAACCGCAGCACGTTATCCTTACCTACGATGGGCCTTTGGAAGGGAGGTTGCAAGGCCCCGTCAGGTGCAAATAGAGCGATCAGCGCCTCAAAATCGTTGGCATTCAAGTTGTTCATGTATTCCAGCACGGTGGAATTGGTCACGCCCTCAATCTTGACTTGAGTCCGCAGGGACATATCTTGCGGGACTTCGACTGGTTCCGATACTCGGGTATAGTTGCCCAATTTGCTCGTATCGAAGCCCATGTCCACCACGGCGTTGCGTAAAACAGTGATTTGCTGGCCCGGTTCGAGTCCCCGAATCGCTTCTAGCACGGATGAAGCATTAGCAGAAAGCTTATAGCCTTCGGGAATCGGAGCTACTATTCCCTGGTCCATGAACTCTCCTAGTTTATACCAGAATCCCAGTTTGATATTGGGACTCCACGAAGCATAAGTCCGGCAAATGGGGGTGTCCGCGCGATTGGCCAGGTCGCACATGGCCTGGGATTGTTCCCGGGCAGTCATTCCCTTGATGTCATTCAAGGTGTTCTCGGCAAACTGCATATTCGCAGCCCCAGGAGCGGCGATCGTAATAGTCTTACCCATTTCCAAGTAAGCGAACCAAATCAGGGCCAGTTGGTCTTCTACACTGAGCTGACTAAACCGAGCGATAGTAGCGGGAATGGCATCAGCAGCTAGAGTGATGGGGAAAATGCCGCGAGCTGATTCAATGGTAAATGGCATAAAGTAAACCTCAACTTGACAAATTTAACGGGACTTACCCATGAGATTG
>CALKCV010000172.1 GCA_938083405.1 uncultured Microcoleaceae cyanobacterium
TCTGGCAGCTAAGGGGAATACTCCGGCGGGTAGAAAACGTGGTCCTAGTAATGGAGCTTTATAGCTACAACGTCCTTCGCGCGGGACCAAAAGTTCTAGGTCTGAGACAACAAAGAGCAGCTAAACTCCGACAGCGGTATCGGCAGCTACAGCTACAATTGCAACAGCTACGGCAAATATTAACCCTCCTCAACCTGGGATGGAAAATGTGGTTTCGCTTCAAAAAGGTATCCAGGTTCAAATAAGTAATTAATAATTAATAATTAATAATTAATAATTGTCTGACTCTGGGAGTCTCACTGGCGAGCGAGCGTTAATAATTGTCCCGACAGCTAGTAAATTTTCAAACAAAAATGATTTGGCACTACTACTTAAGCCGCCACCAAGGCTACAAAATAGAGCCCTCGTACTCGTAACGAGTAGCGAATATTCAGCTCCAATCTAATAAACCTGCCAGGAATTGTAAAAATTCAATCCTTTTTTCCCGAAAATCTGTTCCTCGTTCCCTCGACCTCGACGTGGAGGGGCTTTTGCGGGGAAGTCTAATCTGTTATAATTTAGCATCGTTGACGCAAGTCCACCGACCGATGTATTAGAAATTAAAATAATAATAGAAGCATTTAATAAAAATGTCTAATAAACGTTCTGGATTATTTATGAGTGGCCTGCTCTTAGGTTCTGCCATAGGGGCGGTAGCGGGTTTGCTCGTCGCCCCTCGGACGGGGAAGCAAACGCGAAAGCTGTTGAAAAAGTCCGCATCGGCCTTGCCAGAATTGGCAGAAGACCTATCTAGCAGCGTGCAGTTGCACGCAGATCGCCTCTCGGAGTCTGCTTCGATCGCCTGGGACGATACCTTAATCAGACTGCAAGAGGCGATCGCCGCCGGCTTAGAAGCTTCCGAGCTAGAGAAGGACAAACTATCCCAAATAAAAGTAGAGAACTCGTCTGAGTTTTCAACGAACCAGAGCGATGTTGCATCCGCAACGCTTCGGGAGCGCCCGGAAGAATCATCTTAATAACTTTTTCATAAGTAGTCGTGCGTGCGGAATTTTGGTTCAAAAATTTACTCGCACTCTGGGCAATTATTAACGCTTTATCGCCACCCCGACGACCAAGGTCCGACAATTATTAATTATTAATTATTAATTATTAATTACTTAGCATCTTTTTACCAGGAAAATCATACAGTGAGCGACCCCATATTTTGGCTAGGTTTATCTATTTTGCTAGTGGCCCTGAGCTTAACTGCCGTATTAATAGTAGCGATACCAGCGATGCAAGCATTAGCAAGGGCAGCTCGCAGCGTGGAAAAACTTGCTGATACCTTGGGGCGCGAACTGCCCCCGACATTAGAAGCCATTCGCCTCACGGGCATCGAAGTTAGCGAGCTGGCAGAGGAGATCGGCGAAGGAGCCAGAAGCGCGGGAGGAGTTGTCAAACAAGTTGATGACAGTATCGACAACGCTAAAAAACAGGTAGAGGAAGTAAACACCACGAGTCGCAGTCTTTTGACCGGAGTAAAGGTTGCGTGGAAAACTTTTACTGGCAAGTCGCAGCGCAAAAGACGTCGGCTGTTAGAAGGTGGAACGCCGCCGAAAAAAGCTTTGACTTCCGGGAGTGCCCCAGAAGAGATAAGCAAAGCTACTCAAGGAGAAACCGCGCCACCTGTTTTAAAAAAGTCTAATTCCGAAGACCGCAACTACAATAGCGCGGGTACTCAGGGCAAGCAGAAAGACGACAAGGGGGCGCGTTACCTTTGATGCGAACTAATCTTGCTTTCTGGAACCTTGTTAATTTTTCAACGCTTGCCAACAGTTTCTAGGAAGGGCGATCGCGACGAAAGACTCTCCAGATACTTCTCGACGGCAGGATATGGGGCGTAATCCAGTTTCAGCAACAGTCGCGCCATATATAAATAGTATCCAACGGCTACATCCGCGATCGTAAATTCCTCCCCCAACAAAAAAGCTTGTTTCTGGAATATCTCATCTAACGGTCCCAGCAACCGAGGCATTTCTTTTTCCCGCCGATCTTCTAAAAACAACCCCGGCCCCAGAGTGGCATTAGCAAACAAAACCCACTGAGCGATTTTAGCTTGTTCTTCTGGGGAAGTTGCTTTTGGGTCGTACTTCCACGCCAGGTAAAGCAGAATTGCCCCAGATTCCCAGAGTTTCAAGTCGCCATCGGCGATCGCAGGCAATTTCCCCATGGGGTTAACTGCCAAATACTCCGGTTTGAGATTATCCCCCGCCCGGATATCCATTTCGACATATTCGTAGGGCAAATTCAACTCTGCCAGATACCATTGCACCATGGAGGTGCGGGTTCGCTTGCCGCCGTAGAGGCGCAATTGGGGTAAGGATTCTGAGTTGTCAGGAGATTTCGACTCCAGAGGATCGCTGGGGGAACAGGAAAATAAGAGGGTGGAAGTAGCGATCGCTAAACTTAGCAATAATTTACTCATCTTTATTCCGTGGGATTATTTGTACCGAGTGCGATTTTACCTCAAAACAGGAGCTTTTAAGCAAGCGGGATAATTTTTTATTCGTAGCGATCGAGAAATATACCCAATTCGGTTTCTTATGTAAAAAATGGACTTGTAGGGGTAAACTAAACGGGCGGTAAATATAGATCGGCTTATTTCTCGATTCCGTTAGGTTCTGCAGGGAGAGCATGGAACAGGCATTCTTAAATAATTTGCCTGTTCCCCTTTCTGGGTTCCATCAATCTCCACCGTTCCAACTAATAGGATTAGTAGGATGTAAACCCCAACTTTTTTCTCCCCCAGAAGTCTCATTATCCAAGACATTTACTACTTTTTGATAAATATCTTCTGCTTGTTGGGGCGAGTTGCCAATACTGGTCAAACCCAACTTTCCATATTGCGACAGAGAACCCATTAAATGAAATACCGTTCCCGTCTCCGTACTGGTATCGAAATGCAGGCGTTCGCCCGCGATAATATCCATCAAATCGTTGGGCAACAAACCCCGATACCTGTCTTTTTGTAAATTGTCCGTTGCCTTATAATATTTCGCCCTTCCTTGCTGGCTGTAAAACAAACCAGTGGAAGTTTCATAGCGCCCGTTTGTTAATAACTTCAAAGTCATCAAAGGATGAGTCGTACCGCCGCGACGGAGATTTATTTCTATAGCATAAGAATCCCATTTCGGGTTAGATTCATCCCCTGTATTTACGCTGACGAAATCCACGGCAAACCTTTCTATCGCACCTTTTTCTGCTAAGTTTTTGCCAATTTGGATGCCCATATCCTGTAAATAAAGCCTGTATTTTTCGTCGGCAGGAAAGCGACAGCCGAGAAAAATTTGCTCGTCCGCGCCCCCTAAAATTTGGTCGTGGGTGGAGATAATTTGAACTTGGCCGTCGGGAGTTATGCGACCTTGAACGCTTGGCGATCGCTTCTTATCTCCTTCGATAAATTCTTCGGCGATCGCTCCTAATTCCCCGATGCGACTGCCAAACTTTTCCCAATTTTCCCCCGCCCCTTGAAAGTTCATTTTGGAAAAGTTTTCGCGAACTGCCTTGAGTCTTTCTCCTATTGTTAAATCCTGCAAAGGTCGCAGGTCTAAAACAGCATTTCCTTCTCCAGAAAAACCCTCGTTGAGTTTAATAACCGCCCGCTGCAATTGCGGTTTTCTTCCCCATAATTCCACCGTCGCTTCTGCTAAATCTTCCGCGTTCCAAACTAACTCGCTACCATCGGGACGAGCAATATCGCACTCGGCGAAAATTTGCCTGCTGCCGCTTTTAGTTCCCCACTGCAGCAGGTCTGGGTCTGCGGCCCAGAGGGGAATGCCCAAACGTAAAGATAGTTCCTTTTCTAAGGGGGTGGAGTTAAAACAAATCATATAAGATTTGTCCGGTCGCAATGCCTGGCGAATGCGTTCGATGAGGCGCGGGCGTTCCAAGATTTTTTGGGTAAGGGATACGGAAGAAGAATCGTAAGTGGAGAAGAGTAACAGGCGATCGCGCGCGTGGGAAAAAGGAATGCCGGGCAATAATTGTAAATAATAATCGATAATGCTCGGATGTAGGGGTTCGGAAGTAATATATATCAATCGCGTTCGCGGGTTGCGCAGGCGAATTAAAGAAAATAAATGTCGTTCTTCGTAGTTATTAGCGCCATCGATTTTTTCTAGTTCTCGGCGATCGAGAGTCAGGGAAGGGATGACCAAAATATCGTTATCTCCTTGTAATAAGTCGATCTGCTGCCAGCGATCGCGCAATTGACCCTGTAATTCCCGAAATAACAATCCTTTTTCCTTATCTGAGTTTTTTAATTCTTGCATATTGATAAATTGAGGGCTTTAACATTCCCAATTTTAATCCTTAAAGCGCAAAATTAACATATCCCGATGGTAAGAGAAATTCTGAATTTTTAACCATCAATTCAACCATGCTTCCCAACCCACTCAAACAAAAACTCAAAAACGGCGAATTGGTACTCGGTCCCTTTATTAATTGCGCCGATGCCGCCTTTATGGAAATTTCCGGCCATGCAGGATTTTACATTGCCGCGATCGACCTCGAACGCGGGCCATTAGAAACCTGCTTTCTTTAACAATACCTCCGCCATTTTACCGTTGGTTGAGTGGAGCGCTAGCGTAACCCAACCTACTTTTCTAGGTTAACTCGCCCGTCAGAAACCGGGTTTTTTGAAAAAACCCGGTTTCTTACATCTCCATGCTTATAAGATATTGGTTTTCGCGCCTAAACCCAACCCCTTCGCTAATTGATATTAGGAACTAGGGTTTTTGTGTTGACTTCTCCTAGTTTGTTGGTTGGTTAATAGGTGGAAAAACTTTAGCTAAATCTAGGGATGAATTGGGAAAATTAGGAAGGGCGATCGCTTCATTGGGCAGAAAAGTTTGTTTGTAGCGGTAGTCAAACTTTCCCGAATTCATCCGGTATGGTTCTCGATAGGTTTCTAGCAAAACATCCACCAGATTAAAAATCCAATAATCGGAGATTCCAGCAGCAGCATAAAGGGGTAATTTCACTTTTTTGTCGTAATTTAAAGTAAAATCTGCTACCTCGATAATTAATAAAGTTTCCGCCGGAGTGGGATGGGAATCTAAGTAGTCATCTTCTCGATTTTGAATTATGGCAAAATCCGGTTCCGGTTCGCTGGTATTAGATAAAGCAATAGAAGATTGGCATTGCCAAGTAGCTTTTTCTCCTATTAATTTTGGTGGTTCGCGCAACATTCGCCTCAAACAAGTTTCGTGGAGGGTTCCTTTCGCTGCCATTTCTATAATTTCTCCTTCGATTAATTCCAAGCGATCGCCTTCCGAAAAAAATCCTATTTCGCTCAAGCGATCGTATTCATCTCTTGTAAAACGTTTAACTTTTGTTACCGTCATATTTTACCTCTTTTGGCAAGCTCGAATTGTCAATCGTCAATCGTCAATTGTTTAACATAAACCAAATCGCACCTTTTTGTTTCCACCACAGAAGCAGGTTGATAGCCATTTTGTTCGTATAAAATAACCGCTTCTTTTAAAACCGTTGCCGTCTCGATCCAAATCTCTTTAAAACCCCGTTCGGCAATTCTCTTTTCTAACTCTTGTAACAGAAATTTTCCCAACCCTTGCCTGCGGACTTCTGGCAACAAATACATTTTTCTAATTTCCACCGCATTATTACCGCGCTTAATGGGATAATAAGCCGCAGTTGCCACTAATTTAGATTGACGTTCTACTACCCAAAATTCGCCGCCTGTCTGGCGATAAAATTCTTTTATTTTCAAAACATCCTCATCGGCTTCCTGGGGCTGCCAAGACAAGCCATATTCTGCTAAAACCGAACCGATAATATTAGCAGCAAGGTGGCGATCGCCCTCTTCCCAAGAACGGATTAAAAAGTCGCGATATTGTAGTTTCATAAATAATTGATAACAGGCATCTTGCCTGTTCTACGTTCTAATTAACAATTAACTATGGATGCGGGGTTCTGGGTGTAGAGTTGTTAGTAATTTACTTTCTATTTCTGCCAATTCTTCCAATCTATTTGTAACGACCTCCGCCTCAAAATAAGTATTAGCTAAAATCCAATAGACCCCATAATGCCTAGCTTCCGAAGCCATCAAACTGCGATAAAACTTAGCCAATTCTGGTTCCGGGCAACCATCGGCTAATAGACCCAAACGTTCGTGACTGCGAGCTTCAATTAAACCAGCTACCAAGAGAGAATCCAACAATCTTTGAGGTTCTTTGCGGCAAATTTCCGCGCTCAAACCGGCCGCGTAGGGAGGAGATTGGAGGAGTTCGAGGGGAATATTGCGATGCTCTAACCATTGATTGACTAACTCGAAATGTTCTAACTCTTCCCTGGCGATCGCCGTTAACATCCGCACGAGTTTAGTCTTAGAAGGATAGCGAAACATCAAATTCAAAGCTACTCCAGCAGCCTTACGCTCGCAGTGGGAATGGTCTAAAAGGATAACGTCTAAATGAGCGATCGCCTGTTCGGTCCACTCCCGAGAAGTTGGTTGTTTGAGCTCTTTAATATTTGGCATAGTATTTGATTAATTGCTAATGGGTAATGGTTAATTGTTAGTTGTTAATTGTCAACTAACTATTCGGGGTCCAGAAGGCGCGGTTTCTTAGTAGGGTGCGCACCGCGCACCAGTAGTTTCTTAGTAGGGTGCGCACCGCGCACCAGAGACTCAATTACTCAGGTGCGCGGTGGGGAACGCGAGCGCGTGAGTAGCAGTGC
>CALKCV010000173.1 GCA_938083405.1 uncultured Microcoleaceae cyanobacterium
ACCGGGCAACTACTGAAAAACTCTCCCAAACCTCTAGTAGTCGGACCAAAAGGCATCAAACACGATCTTCTCCCCCCTTCCGAAGGGTGGCCGGGGGGGATCGTACCAGGTTCCGCCGCCAGCTTAATCTACCAAAAACCCAAAACCGTAGGACAGGCGTCTCGCCTGTCATCCTCCCCAACCACCGGCCTGTCATCCTCCCCCAAAGTAGCAGTAATCATATTAAGCCTCAACGGCGCGAAACTCTTAAACGATTTATTTGCCTCCTTTGAAATTTACAACACCTACGAACCCTACGAATTAGTAGTAGTAGATCACGGTTCCGAGGATAATAGCGTCCAAGTATGCGAAGAATGGGCGAAAAAACTTCCTATCAAATTATTAGCAAGAGGCGATAATTATTCTTTTTCTAATTCCAATAACGTCGCCTCCAGAGAAAGCGACGCGCCAATTTTACTATTTATGAATAACGACTTAACTCTATGCCAAGATATTATTGGGGGCATGGTCGAGTTAATTCAAAACGACGAAAAATTAGGAATGGTAGGGGCGAAATTGTTAGATATAGTAAGCGATCGCTCCCTAGCATTCCCCCCCACCCAACATCTGGGAGTTCAACTCTATTTCTACACTAGAAACGAACCCTTTTATCCCTACGAAGTCCGCTACGCCCCGCAACTATTAGACGTACAATCGGCACCCTGGAAAGTACCCATCGTAACTGGTGCCTTAATGATGTGCCGTCGGGAAGATTTTGAAGCAGTAGGCGGCTTCAACGAAGACTATTTCTACGGTTACGAAGACGTGGATTTATGTTTGTGTATCCGCAAAATGTTAGGCAAAGAAATTATCAGCGCCAACCATTTAACAGCCTTCCACCATCGCGGCTTTTCTCGATTTAACCGCGAGAAATCTTTTATAGAAAAAATCTTAGGAAATCGCCCGATAATTGAAAAGCGATTTGCCTATTATCTGCGTCGGACTCACCTCAAAGATTACTTTGAGAAAGGAATGTTTTGGACCGGGCATCAATTAGCGATCGGCTTTGCAGTAACCGAAGCCGACATGGCAGCCTCGGCGGGAGATTACTTCACCGCTTACGAATTAGGCGAAGAATTAGTAAAGCAATACGGCTGGAATGTTTATTACCTATCCGAAGGCGAAGAATGGTACGATATGACCAGATTGGATGTCATAGTCGTAATGCGCCACGATTACGATCTGAAACTAATAGAAAACGCCAAACCTACTTTAGTAAAAGTGGCATGGGCGCGGAATTGGTTTGAAGTTTGGGCGGGGCAACAAGCGGGAGGAGATTACGATTGTTTCTGGTGTTCTTCTGATAAATCTGCCGATTATATCCAAGAGAAAATCTCCAAACCAGCAACAGTATTGAGCATCGGTACCAACGAAGGAAGATTTGCTTCCTCCGAACCAAATCCGCAATATAAATCCGACTACTGTTTTACTGGAAGTTTCTGGAAATATCCCCGAGATATTGCCAAGATATTAGAACCAGACGCCTTGCCTTACGACTTTGCTTTGTACGGTTACAATTGGGAGAAACTAGAGAAGTTTAAAAAGTCTTATCGCGGACCCCTTCCCTACACCGAAATGCCCAAAGTTTACGCCTCCACCAAGATAGTAATAGATGACGCAAATTCCGTTACGAAGCAGTGGGGTTCGACTAATTCTCGGGTCTTCGATGCGATTATAGCTGGGGCCTTAGTCGTCACCAATGGCGAGTTAGGAAACGAGGCAACATTTGGCGGTTTATTGCCTAGTTATAATTCCCGCGAATCTCTAGAGAACGTGTTAAATAAATATCTCAACGACGAAGATTTGCGGTTAGCAAAAGTAGCCGAGTTGCAGCAAATAGTTAAGGAAAAACACACTTACAAACATCGGGCAAATACAGTATTTGCCACCTTGCGGGAAAAGATGAGTAACAGCTTCCGCATCGCCATCAAAATCGGAACTCCAGAGTGGAGTCAGGCGAAAGAATGGGGAGATTATCATTACGCTTTGGCGATGAAACGGGTGTTTGAAAAAAGCGGACATTCCGTGAGGATCGACATTTTGCCCGAGTGGGAAAGGGAAGAGAGTTTTGGCGACGACGTGTCAATTGTTATCCGAGGTTTAAGCAGCTATCAGCCGAAGTCGTACCATATTAATTTGATGTGGAACATCAGCCATCCAGATAAAGTCGAGTTAGAGGAATACGAACAATTCGATCGCGTTTTTGTCGCATCTAAATCCTACGCCGAAGAGTTAGGAAAGAAAGTAAAAGTGCCGGTGCAAAGTTTATTGCAATGTACGGACCAGAATTTATTTTATCCAGACGAGTCGGGGAACGAAAAAGTAGGAGAAGTATTGTTTGTTGGTAATTCCCGGAAGGTTTATCGGCAGATAGTTAAGGATGCCGTAGAAGGGGGTTTAAAGGTAGAAGTTTACGGTACGAATTGGAGAGATTTATTGCCCCCTGGATACCTGCAAGGAGAGCATATTCCTAATGAAGTATTGCGCCGTTATTATAGTAAATGCGGTGTTTTATTAAACGACCATTGGGATACCATGCGCCAGAAGGGATTTATTTCCAATCGTTTGTTCGATGCGGCAGCTTGCGGCGCGACAATTGTTTCGGATAAAATTGATGGTTTGGAGGAGGTTTTTGGCGATAAGATTGCTACTTATGAAGGTGCTAAAAATTTAGCTTCTGTGGTTAATAATTGTCTGAGTCGGCGCGATGCAACTGGCAAGTCGCGGTTGGAGTTAGCGGAGTATATTCGCAAGCATCATACTTTTGAGGCGCGGGTGGATGAGATGATGAAAGTAATTGAGAAATTGGATGAGGAAAAGATGCGGGGACCGGAGAATGGTGTTAAGATTTGAGGTAAGCTATTTCGCTCCAAATCAGTCCCTCGATCCCCCCTAACCCCCCTTGAAAAGGGAGGGACCGGAAACTATTCAAAGTCCCCCTTTTTAAGGGGGCGACCGGAACCATTCAAAGTCCCCCTTTTTAAGGGGGATTTAGGGGGATCGTAAGTCTTTGGGAGGTAAAATATGTCAACTTTAGAACAAACTAAAGCAGCAATTCTCTCGCTTCGGGCTAACGAGTTTGAGCAATTAAAAGTATGGTTGTCAGACTTGGATTATCAAAGGTGGGACGAAGAGCTAGAAGGAGATATTGCAGAGGGGAAATTAGAAGCATTGGCGCCAGTAAGATAAATATTCCGTTCGTAAATGGAGGCTATTTCCAAAACTTCATCCTGAAGCGGATAGAGTCGGTCTTCGTAAAATGACAATTCCTCTGGCGAAGTAGTTCGATATAAATTTTGCAGTTCCATAATCTAAAATGTAATAATGAGGGAACAATTTTGAGGCATTAATAGTCGTTGTTGGGGAATAGCGATCGCTATAATTAAATTCAATCTAGTTAACGCAAAATTAAACGTCAATTTACCAAAAAATGAAATTTTTTAAACCAACAGACCCATTGCCTACTTTAGGAAGACTAGAAAAAGTAGCCAAAGAAAATGGGGCACTAATTTTAGAGGGGTGGGTAGTATCTTTTGAATCTAAGCCATTAGAGACAATCCAGGTTTATATCGCGGCTAAAGATGTAACCAATTTTGAACTGGCTAGCACTCTCCCATCTCCCGACATAAAAAAGAATTATCCCAACATCCCGGGGGCGGATAAAGCGAGGTATCGCATCAAAATACCTCTAACTCCACAACAACAACAGCAACTCAAAAATTCTCTGGTGGTAGTAACTCCGTTATTTCAAGGTCAAGCAGGTGGGATAATGACCAACGTCTTAGAGTCCTCCATACCTACTCCCAGTCAAGAATACATCAAGTTTGTGGGGGGTCATTTTAGCGATGTGGCTTTTGATTTTCTCAGCTATTTCATCCAAAGGGTGGGTTTGGAACCTGGGGATAAGGTACTTGATGTTGGTTGTGGCGTAGGGCGTTTGGCTTATTCTTTAGCCTATTATCTTAGTCCCCAGGGCGGGTACGAAGGTTTTGATATTGCCGAAAAGTTGATTAAGTGGGCAGAGTCAGAGATTAGTTCGAGGTTTCCTAATTTCAACTTTCAAGTCGTCAATATTTATAACCAGATGTACAACCCCGAGGGAAAGATTCAAAGTTTGGATTTTGTGTTTCCCCATCCAGACAAAAGTTTTGAGTTGGTTTTCTTGACTTCGGTGTTCACTCACCTGCGGGCAAAGGAAGTCCGACATTATCTCGACGAAATTGCGAGGGTATTAAAACCTGGGGGTCGATGTTTGTGTACTTGTTTTCTTTTGAACCCGGAGTCAGAGGCGGCGATCGCTAAGGGCAGGGGCGCTCATAAAATAGCCCATCCACTTGAGGAGTGTTACACTAGCAATCTCCAGATGCCAGAGGCGGCGATCGGGTATAAGGAGTCCCTGCTCTTGGGATGGATGCGAGAACGTTCTTTAAGCGTAGTTGGGAAGTATTACGGTCAGTGGTGCGCGCGTAATAAGTTCACTAGCTATCAAGATTTTTTGGTGTTGCAAAAAAATTAATTAGTTAGCTGCAGGAGCTATCGGAATCAATGTTGAGTTTGATGGATTGCAAAAATGGGATGCACCCTTTGTTGGGGAATAGCGATCGCTATAATTAAATTCAATCTAGTTAACGCAAAATTAAACGTCAATTCACCAAAAAATGAAATTTTTTAAACCCAC